>JBBAAG010000073.1 GCA_041658405.1 Elusimicrobiota bacterium | reverse complement strand
CCCTTCTAACACTATGAGAAACTTCGTTTCGCTGTCCCATTTACGATACCCCATACTTTTTTGCCTCCATTTTCCAGAGGCTTTATTCTACCAATTTCTGCTATAATCTTATATGGGAGCAGTATATTTTGTTGGTAGAAGATGAAGAAGATGTGGCGTATGTGATTAAATATTCATTAGAACAAGCAGGATATAAAGTGTCGCATGCCGCAGACGGAGAACTCGCATGGGGAATACTGGAGGCCTTAACGCCTGATTTAATCTTACTTGATGTTATGATGCCAAAACTTGATGGGTATTCCCTGAATCAACGGTTAAAAGCTAATGAAAGAACAAAGGATGTGCCGGTATTAGTTATTACCGGCCGCGAGCAAATGTCTGAGATGTTCAAAGATAATGAAAGGGATAAAATAACAAAATTTATGCTAAAACCGTTTTCAATGAAAGCATTGAAAGAAGCAATTGAAGAAATATTGAAAGATAAAATAGACGGATGAGAATTCTTATGCTGATTACATACCTGATAACCTTGGAAACAACACTTGCCGTGAGGGTTAGTGCGGAGGAAAGTAGTACTTGGCAACAACCAGTTGCAGGAGATTTGGGTATGCAATGGCTTACATGGTCTGCATCAGCGCGTAATAGTGGTACGGGTAATGCAAGTACAGCTGTTATCGGCGATCCTTGTGCGTATTATTCAAATCCAGCGGGATTATATGGAGTCTATAATCGGAGCCTAAACTTATACTGTACCCGTATATTATCGGATACATATTTGATGAGTTTATCATATGCTTTCCCGGTTTCCACGGGGAGTGTGATAGCAATAAATTATTTGGCATTAGAAACCGGGGATATTAAACAGACTAACGCCTTGGCGGAAGAAGTTGGTAGTTTTAATGCCTGTCAATCCGGGCTGGTGTTGACGTATATGCATGCTTTACCGACTGGCGCTGTGGGTGCTAATTTAAAAGTTATCAATGATTTAATCTTCAACCATTCAGCTTATGGGTATGGTTTGGATATAGGTTATATATTTAGTTATAACAGCAATACCGCCTTTGGGTTTATGTTTCAGAATATTATAGCTCCGGTATTATCTTTGAATAACAAGGAAGAAAAGTATGCGTTGAACCTAAAAACAGGAATGAGCCATACTTTTTATCGCGGAATATTTACTGTGTTATTTGACGTAATTACGGAGAGTATATTTAACAATACGGTAATTTATGGTTTAGCCGGTATTGAGGCACGGATTGGTAAGTATTTTGATATACGTTGCGGCATAAATCATAAAAGTATTAGTTTAGGATTTGGCGTGGGATATAACGATGCCGCAGTGGATTACGCGTATTCAGTCCATGAATTATTGGGGGGAATGCATCATGTCAGTATCAATTGGCAATATAGTTCAGTATTCGAAGCAAAAATGATGGAGTTAAAACTACAAAAAAATGAAATTACTGATGATATAAAAAAGTTTAAAATTGAAAAAAAGGAATATATGAACGATCTAAATACGCAAAACACAGAACTTAAGCTTAGGCAAAAAATACTTACGGAATTATCCCGTGCAAAATTATTAATTGAAGACGGTAAGTATGAAGAGGGTAAAGCAATACTGGAGAATGCACTGAAACTGGAACCGGGAAACCAGAATATACGTAACCTGCTGATGCAGACTGATGAAAGGCAAAGGTTATTGTTTATACGCGAAAAAACGGTATTTGCTAAAAAACAATACGAAATAGGGAATTATGCTGCGGTATTGAAAGAAACAAAGTTGGTTTTAGATATTCAACCGGATTATTCTGAAGCCAAATTATTCTCAGCGCTTGCACAGGCACATATTTTTATTCAAGCGGAAAAGTATAAAGATGCGGAAGCTGCATTAGCAGTTGTGTTGAGTATAAACCCTACGGAAGATGAGGCGCTGCAATTATTGAGAAGGTTGCAGTCTGTTTTGGAGTACTATGAAAACATACAGAGGTAATGTTCTTGGTTATTTGTTTGTGCAGATACTTATTCTCGGTATTATTCTGACAACGCCGTTTATTCAAGTTTTGATATCTGAAAACCTTCCCCGTGCGGAGTTATATTTTAAGGCGGGGATGAACGAATATTTGCGCGGTAACTATACTGCTGCAGTGGATAACCTCTCAAAATCGTTGAGCTATACGCCAGGGAATGGAAAAGTGAAGGAATTGTTAGTTAAAGTGGTTTTAGAAGGAGGGACACAGTATTATATGAAACATGATAATACTGCGGCGTTAAGCTTATTAGAAAAAGGGCGGAAAATTGTTATTGGCCACAAAGATATTGAAGAGTTGTACTCAATAGTTAATCCTTTGGTTAAGAAGGACAAAGCTGCCAGCCTTATTACAAATACTGATGAGAAGGAAGTCGTAGAAAATAGAAAGCAGGATGTAGCAAAAAATAATGCTACAGCAGCCAGGCTGCAGGGTAGTTCGCATGTAGTTAATGTCAGTACACCCAACAAATCCGTAGTTCAACTAAAAAGCGGAGAGAAAGTAAAAGTAAATGAGAGATTAAGGCCAAAATATACGCCGTCAAAAAGTAATAAATCTATCAATAATGAGTCTATTCCTGTTCAACTTCAAAATTTTATTTCTAAAGCCAGCGGTAATACCGGCACAAATAAAGAAAGTACCGGTTTTGTGGATAAGAAAACGTTTTATGCCTGTATATCTTTAATATTGATAATCATGGTATCCGGGATATACGCATGCTACAAAATTGTTTGTGGCGTACAAGAGGAAAAGAATGAGGTATTAAAAAAAATATTTGAGGATAAAATAAAAGAATTAAATGAGCGTATACCTCATCTGGAATTTAATACAAAACTTGTAGAAGACAAAAATTTAAGATTAGCGGAACAGCTTAATCGAATAGAAATACAGGTACGCGGTATTATTAACGATAATAATAAACTGGAGAATATGCTGCACCGGACCGGGTTGGAACTTGAGTACTTAAAAAAAGATGTTAATAAAGCCAACAACCGGAATGATAACGCAGTTGAGCCTAAAATTGTGCAGGTAGATTTAAAACAGCAGATGCAGGAAGCAGTACAGTATTCAGACAGTGGTGGTAATGATAGTTTATTAAAGAGTTATCACCAGCGTATGCGCGTTGCAGCGATTGCTTTATATAAGGCAGATAAACCACGTGCTTTAGCTGATCTTAATGAGTTAATGCTGAGTACAGAACCGGAAGTCGTGCTGAACACAGTTGATGTCCTTATCGAGATAGCTGATGATGATACTGTTGAAATATTAATGAAATCCGTTGAACAAAAGGATTATAGGATACAAAGTAAGATTTTGCATGGATTGGTACAGATAATGTCCAGCCCGTTTGTGTCGGATGAGTGTAAAGTTCGTGTCAATAGAATGTTAGAGGACAAAAGATCGGGCGGGTGGGTATGGTAGTATCAATCTTAGTAGTTGATGATGAAGAGCCAATCCGTAATTTATGCAAGCGAGTTTTGGTTGATGAAAATTATAGCGTTGAAGTTGCAGAAAACGCGCAGCGCTGTATGGAATTAATTAGGACTGAATATTTCAATATTATCCTCACTGACATAAAAATGCCTGGCATAAATGGGATAGAACTGCTAAAACAGGTTAAAGAGAAGCATAGCCAGACAGAAGTGATTGTTATGACCGGTAATGCTACACTTGAGACGGCAATTGATGCAATGCGGGCTGGGGCTTATGATTATATTCTAAAACCATTCGATATTATTCAAGTAAAATTGGTAGTTAAACGCTGTTTGGAGAAACAGCGTTTAGCTTCTGAACTTGTTGAACTAAAAGAATTAGACCGGTTGAAAACTGAGTTTCTCTCAAATGTTTCTCATGAACTAAGAACGCCGCTGACGTCAATTCAAGGGTCGATAAGCCTTCTTAGTGATATGGAAACTAACCAAGAAAAAAAGAGGCTGTTCAATATCTACCAAAAAAGTACTGAACGCATGGTAAAATTAGTTACGGATCTGTTAGAATTTACGAAAATAGAAGATTGTACATTGAATCTTAAGAAAGAAAAGGTTAGCTTAACCGCCATCATTCGTGAAGCCGTAGCTAAGCTAACGCCTTTGGTTAAAGAAAAGAATATTATGCTAACCCTTTCTTTAAATAATGATGCGTTGGTTAAAATAGATCCTGACAGAATAGCACATGTAATTACCAATATTGTTGATAATGCAATTAAGTTCACCCCTGCTAAAGGCGAAATTACTATTCAAACTGAACAACAAACAGATTGCATTATGGTAAGTGTCACTGATACAGGAATTGGTATAATACCGGAAAATCATAAGAAAATATTTCAGTATTTTCATCAGGTTGATGGGTCCATGACTCGTGAATTCGGGGGGACAGGTTTGGGATTGGCTATAGCAAAAAATATTGTTGAAGCACATAATGGTAAAATATGGGTTACCAGTGAATTAGGTAAAGGAAGTACATTTGTTTTTACGCTGCCCCGCGGTTAGGAAAACAGCCTGTGATAATTTAGTATAATGTTTTGAATAAATATTTTAAAACAGTAGGTACTAAAAAAATGAAACCTAAAAAACGTTCAGCCGCAAAAAAAAGTGTTGCCGTATCACCGGAAGTAAGCGTTGACGTTTTGAAGAAAGCTATAACTGAAAACCTTGTCTATCGCCAGGCGAGGTTTCCTAAAGTTGCTACAAGAAATGATTATTACCTTGCAGTTTCTTATACTGTTAAAAATTACCTGCTCCACCGGTGGATCCATACCGCAGAGATGTATCATGATAAGAAAAGCAGGACTGTATGCTACCTCTCCGCAGAATATCTGCTGGGCCCGCATTTGGGAAATAACCTTATCAATCTTGGTTTATATGGCCATGTGAAACAGGCAGTAGAAGAACTCGGGCAGGATTTAGATGACATAATCGCGCAGGAAGAGGAGCCCGGCCTGGGAAACGGCGGGCTTGGCCGCCTGGCAGCATGTTTTATGGATTCTTTAGCAACACTGGAGATCCCCGCAATCGGGTACGGTATACGTTATGAATTCGGGATTTTTGACCAGGAGATAAAAGACGGGTGGCAGGTGGAAGTTACTGATAAATGGCTGCAGTTGGGAAACCCATGGGAGATCGCGCGGCCTGAGGTGTGTTTCACAGTGAAGTTTGGCGGGAAAACTGAAGGATCTTTTGATGAGTCAGGGCGTTACCGCGTAAAATGGGTTCCTGGTGAAACAGTGAAAGGTATTGCGTATGACACTCCGATACTCGGGTATAAAGTCGGCTCCGCGAGTTTGTTACGGCTATGGAAAGCAGAAGCACGTGAATCGTTTGACTTCCACGCGTTTAATGTCGGGGATTATTACGGCGCTGTTGAAGCAAAAGTGCATTCTGAAAATATTACAAAAGTGTTATATCCTAACGATGAAGCGTTTCAAGGAAAAAAACTGCGCCTGCAGCAGCAATATTTTTTTTGTTCCTGCTCATTGCAGGATATGATACGGATACATTTACAGACGGCAAAAGATCTTACTGGTTTTCATATAAAGTATGCGGTACAGCTGAACGATACACATCCGTCAATCGCAATTGCAGAACTTATGCGGTTACTCATGGATGAATACGGGATGGAATGGGATGATGCGTGGGAGATTACAAAAAAAACGTTTGCTTATACAAACCATACTCTTTTACCGGAAGCGCTGGAGAAATGGCCGGTAAAATTGTTTGGTGAACTTTTACCGCGGCACTTAGAAATCATATACGAAATCAACCGCCGGTTTATGGATAGTATCCACAAACTTTATCCAGGTGATTCAGGGAAAGAATCACGGTTGTCGTTAATTGATGAGTACGGTGAACGGTATGTGCGTATGGCAAACCTTGCTTCAGTAGGCAGTTATTCGATTAACGGCGTTGCTAAGCTGCACACCGAACTATTGAAAGAGGATGTGTTAAAAGATTTTTATGAACTTTGGCCGGAGAAGTTTAATAACAAAACTAACGGGGTAACTCCGAGGCGTTGGATGGTGCTTAGCAATCCAGGCCTTACAAAACTTGTTTCTAAATATATTGGGGAGAAGTGGATCAAAGATTTGGGTGAGTTAAGAAAAATAGAGCCGCTGGTTAAGGATAAGGGTTTTTGTGAAGAATGGCAGAAAACTAAGTATGAAGCTAAATGCATCCTCGCGGAGTATATAAAAAAAGAAACCGGGATAGTAGTGAATCCAAAAAGTTTGTTTGATGTTCAGGTGAAACGCATTCACGAGTATAAACGCCAGCATCTCAACCTCCTTTATGTGATTACGTTATACAACCGGTTAAAAAAGAATCCGAGCCTTTCAACCCAGCCCCGGACATTTATATTCGGCGGAAAAGCAGCTCCGGGATATTATATGGCAAAACTTATCATCAAACTTATTAATTCCGTAGCGGATGTAGTGAATAATGATCCGGATATACACGGTATGCTTAAAGTTGTATTTTTACCGAACTATTGTGTTACTCTGGGACAGCGTGTGTATCCCGCAGCGGATCTTTCTGAACAGATTTCTACTGCCGGGAAAGAAGCGTCTGGGACAGGTAATATGAAATTCGGGATGAACGGCGCATTGACTATCGGCACGCTGGACGGTGCAAATGTGGAAATCCGTGAAAAAGTGGGGGACGAAAATTTCTTTCTTTTTGGTATGACAGTTGACGAGGTTAAGCAGTTATGGGCAAACGGGTATCGTTCGTATGAGTACTATAATAACAACCCGGAACTAAAAGAAGTACTGGATAAAATACGTGACGGCGATTATTCCAGGGGTGAAAGGTTGTTTAACCCGCTAGTGGATTCACTGGTCTATAACGATCAGTACGTACTGTTAGCTGATTATCAGTCGTACGTCGAATGCCAGGAACGTGTTGGGAAAGCGTATCAGGATAAAGATCGGTGGACACGGATGTCAATTCTTAACGTTGCACGGATGGGATACTTTTCGTCAGACCGTTCTATCCGGGAGTACTGCAAAGATATATGGAAAATAAAACCTGTAAAGTTGGAGATTGAGTAATTTAACAGAAGAGGAGACAGTAGTTTATGATTATTGACCGGTTAAGTGATTTAGGGAATTATGTGATGATAGTCCCGCGGTTGGAGAAAGTAATTGAGTTTTTTAATGAAATCCCGCCTGCCGCGTTATCCGACGGGAGGACTGAAATTATGGGGAATGATGTTTACGTTATGGTATCTTCAGGTGAAGGTAAGGGCAGGGATGGGAATAAGCTTGAGTTCCACCGTGAGTATATTGATATTCATGTAACCCTTTCAGGTAAAGAAATACTTGGATGGAAAAGTATTGAAGACTGTAAGGAAGTTGATAAAGAATATGATGAACCTAAAGATGTAGGTATATTTAATGACAAGCCTGTGAGTTATGTTGACATTCCGGAAGGAACGTTTGTGATAATGTATCCATTTGACGCTCATGCACCGTTATGTGGTGACGGAAAAAATAAAAAGGTGGTCATCAAAATTAAAATTAGTAATCTTCCGGAAGATGAACTTGAAGATGATAGTTGTAGTTGCGGCTGCGGGGATGAGGATGGCCATAAAGAGTGTAACTGTAAAGATGAAGAAAAAAAGTAGTAACTCAGGAACCTGCCGATATCTCGCGGTTGACCTCGGGGCGGAGAGCGGGCGCGTGATACTTGGTACTATAACCCCCGGGGGTAAGGTTGTTCTTGAAGAACTTCACCGGTTTCCTACAGGTAATATTCGCCTTCACGGGCGGTTATATTGGGACATCCTTGGGTTATACCGCGAAATAATTACAGGGTTACGCGTATGCGCAGCGCGTGGTTTTACCAAAATTAACAGTATCGGGATTGACACCTGGGGTGTTGACTATGCGCTGTTCAACAAAAACGGCGAACTTCTTGCAAATCCGTATGCTTATCGTGACAGCCGTACTGACGGTATGATGGAAAAAGTTTTTGCCAGAGTAGGCAAGCGTAATCTCTACAACCATACGGGAATACAGTTTATGCAGTTCAATACTGTGTTCCAGTTATACTCGGCTGTTTTGAATAATGACCCGCTGCTGAAAAACGCGGATGCGTTGTTGTTTATCCCGGACATATTAAACTATTTCCTTACCGGCAAAATGGCAGCGGAGTTTACGTTTGCTACTACATCGCAGTTGTATAATCCTGTTACCCGCGGGTGGGATAAAGATGTATTCAAAAAGCTGGGGTTAAACATTAACCTCATGCGCAAAATTGTGCAGCCGGGCACTGTGATAGGCAAACTTACCGACGAAATATGCCGGCTTACCGGGCTTGAGAAAACTAATGTCGTTGCTGTTGGCTCGCATGATACTGCCTCAGCTGTTGCTGCTGTACCTGCTGAAGATATGGAGTCCTGTGCATACATAAGTTCAGGTACATGGTCGTTGATGGGTATTGAAACACGGAATCCGGTAATAAATGATGAAACATATAAATATAATTTTACTAATGAAGGCGGTGTATGCGGTACATTCCGTGTACTAAAAAACATTATGGGTTTATGGTTGCTGCAGGAATGCCGGAGGGACTGGGAAAAAAAGTTGCGGCGGAAATATACATTCGCAGAACTTATGAACTTAGCTTTAAAAATTAAGCCGTTGAGTATCGCAGTGATTGACCCTGATAATTCTATATTCCTGAATCCCGTAAGTATGACAGGCACAATCTCTTCTTTCTGCAGGAAAAGCGGGCAGAAAGTTCCGTATAATCCCGGGGAGTATACGCGGTGTATATACGACAGCCTCGCACTGGATTACCGGTACGCCGGAGAGTTGATAAACACAGTATCTAGCCGTAATTTGAGCAGGTTGCATATCATCGGAGGTGGTGCAAAAGATGAAGTGTTGTCTCAATTAACCGCTGATTTTACGCAAATGGAAGTTATTACCGGCCCTGTGGAAGCTACGGCAGTAGGGAATATTTTATTACAGTCAATAGCAAGCAGGCAGTGCGGTTCGTTGAAAACCGCAAGGAAGCTTATCCGCAATTCTTTCCCAACGTTAAAATATGTACCGTCAAAAAAACAGTATCCCGGATTTACGGATATCTACAAAAAATTCGTTAATTATAAAAATACAACGATGAGGTAAATAAAAAACAATGGTTAACAAAAAAGTGTGTGGTTACAACAACGCTAAAGAAAAGTATGCAGAATTTGGGGTGGATACCGAGAAAGCAATTGTTGCGCTTGAAAAAGTTGCTGTCTCGCTTCATTGCTGGCAGGGTGATGACGTTGCTGGGTTTGAGAAACCCGATGCGGAACTGTCATCGGGGGGGATACAGGTTACGGGTAATTATCCGGGCCGCGCGCGTAATGTCAAGGAACTCAGGCGTGATTTAGAACAGGTATTATCGTATCTCCCGGGAAAACACAGGGTTAACCTCCACGCGATCTATGGTGAGTTCAGCGGGAAACGTGTTGACCGTGATGAGATTGAATCAAAACACTATGAAGGATGGGTAGACTGGTCGAGGGGATTGAAGAATAAAGTTACGGGATTGGACTTTAACGCTACGTTGTTCTCGCATCCAAAAGCAGCGGCAGGGTTTACTCTTAGCAGCAGGGACCCGGGTATCCGCGGATTCTGGGTTGAACATGTTAAACGTTGCCGCAGGATAACGCAATACTTTGGAGAATCCTGCGGGAGTACCAGTATTCATAACCTCTGGATCCCGGATGGGATGAAAGATTTTTGTGTTAACCGCGCGGGGTATCGCCGGGATTTAAAGGATTCGTTGGATAAAATATATAAAACCAAGTTACCGGCTAAGTTTGTTGCTGACGCAGTAGAACCTAAATTGTTCGGTATCGGCAGTGAAATGTTTGTCGTAGGCTCGCACGAGTTTTACCTGAGCTATGCGCTGAAGAACAATTTACTGCTTTGCCTTGACCTCGGGCATTACCATCTTACGGAATCTATCGGGGATAAGGTGTCTGCATTACTGCAATTTTTCCCGTCAGTACTCCTGCATGTAAGCCGCGGGGTGCGGTGGGATAGCGATCATGTAGTAGTCTCCGATGACATCTTACACGAGGTAATGCACGAAATTGTGCGTGCCGGCGCGGTGGGGCGCGTAATAATTGCGCTTGATTATTTTGATGCGTCAATTAACCGTATCGGTGCATGGGTTACCGGTGCGCGGGCGGTATTAAAAACTTTGTTATACGCGTTGCTTGAACCGGTAAAGCAGTTACAGGAATATGAATCCCGGGGTGAATATTATCCGCGTTTAGCGTTGTTGGAACAGATGAAAGCAATGCCGTATAATGATATTTGGGAAGAATATTGCTGCCGTAAAAATGTTATCTCCGAAGAAAGCCGGATTATTAAAGAAATTTTGGCGTATGAAGGAAAGGTTTTAAATAGAAGATAAATTGTGTTGTCACAAAAACTTATGATGAAATAACTATTGACAATTCATTGTATTATAAATAAAATTTATGTTTATCAAATTTTGTTGTATTAATTAACAAACAAAAAAAGAGGTGTAAGGAGGCTTAATGGCAGTAATTAGTATGAAGTCGCTATTGGAAGCAGGTGTACATTTTGGGCACCAGGTGCAACGGTGGAACCCGAAGATGAAGAAGTATATTTTCACTAAGAGGAATAACATTCACATCATAGACCTGCAGAAAACCGTTAAAGAACTTAAGAAAGCGTATAAGTTTCTAAGAGAAGTCAGTAGTGAAGGGAAACAAGTGCTTTTCGTCGGAACTAAACGTCAGATTCAGGAAATTGTTATGCAGGAAGCTCAACGCGCAGGAGTGTACTATATAACAACCCGCTGGCTGGGCGGTACGTTAACTAATTATGAAACATTAAGAAAATCTATTGCACGGTTGAATGAGCTCCAGAAAAGTAAAGATGATGGCATCCTTGAACTTTTACCAAAGAAGGAAGCGTCAAGACGGGAAAAAGAACGGATTAAACTTGACAAACTCCTCGTTGGGATTAAAGACATGAAAAACTTGCCTTCAGCAATGTTTTTGGTTGATCCAATACAGGAAGCAACCGCTGTTGCGGAAGCAAAACGGCTGAACATACCGATAATAGCGATCTGCGATACCGACTGTGATCCCGATAAAATAGATTATCCGATACCGGGTAATGATGATGCGATGCGTTCCGTACGGTTATTTACGGGGTTGATGGCGGAAGCTGTGATCGAAGGGAGGAAGATGAAAGAAACGCAGGATGGTACTGCTGTATCCGTCCCTGGCGTTCCCGACGATGAACTCGCAAAAGATGAGGAGTTATCAGCCGCAAAAGAAAAAATTGAAGTAGTTCAGGAAGAAGTAAAAAAAGAGGATAGTAAAGAATAATTGTAGTTCTACGAAAGGATTTTTTGTACATATGGCAGTTACAGCAGAGACAGTAAAAAAATTAAGGCAGATGTCCGGTGCGGGAATACTTGAATGCCAGAAGGCATTGAACGAAACTGCCGGGGATATTGAAAAAGCTATTAAACTATTACGTGAACGCGGTATAGTTCAGGCAGCAAAAAAATCTACCCGCAACGCGGGTGACGGTTTGATCTCGGCATACATACATGCGGGAAGTAAGCTTGGAGTATTGATAGAACTTAATTGCGAGACAGATTTTGTGGCAAAGACAGATGAGTTTAAGAGTTTGGTAAAAGAGTTAACATTACAGATCGCCGGAGCAAACCCGCAATGGGTCAGCCGCGAGACTGTACCTGCGGATATTATAGAGAAAGAGAAAGAAATCTATCGTGTGCAAATGGCAAAGGATACAAAACCAAAACCGCCGGAAGTTGTTGAAAAAATACTATTAGGTAAGCTTGAAAAGTTTTATAAAGATTTTTGTTTGTTAGAACAACCCTATGTACGTGACCCGAACAAAACAGTTAAAGATGTTATTACCGAAAACATAGCAAAACTCGGAGAAAACATTGTTGTAGGACGGTTTGTACGGTACCGCGTAGGGGAAGAGTTAGAAACCGCAGAAACGAAGACCAGTGACAATAAAGTAGCGGAGTGACTGGCGTAATATAACACGGCTATAAGGGAAAACATGAAAAACTTGCTTGTCGTAGAAAACATGGACACTCTGCGTGAATTGGTGTACGATGAGCTTACGGAAGCCGGTTATAAGACCGTTGCTGCGCATAGTGTTGCTGAAGGCCGCGAACTTGTTAAATACTTTACGCCGGACCTCGCGTTGTTGGATATAAAACTACCCGGTGAAAGCGGTGTGGAATTCGCGAAAGAGTTGAAGAAACAATGGCCGAAATTGCCGGTAATCTTCTGTACCGCGTACTACGATAAGGATACAATGAAGGAAATCGGTGATACCGAGGTGGCCGATTTTTTTCTCAAACCCTTTGACCTTGATGTTTTAAAGCAGAGAATTAAAGAGTTGATAGGATAACACTCAATGCCTAAACCTAAGTATAAACGTATACTCCTAAAACTTTCCGGAGAATCGTTGCTTGGGGAGCAAAAGTACGGGATTGACCCTGTTGCTGTGTGTAATGTTGCGGAAGAAATTGTACGGACACGCAACCTCGGGGTGGATATCGGTATCGTTATCGGCGGTGGAAATATTTGGCGTGGACGCGATACTTCAGAGAACAGTAGATACAGGATTGATCATGTTACCGCTGACTATATGGGCATGCTTGCCACTGTATTAAACTCACTGGCGTTACAGGATGCGTTAGAGAAAATGAATATACCCACTCGTGTACAAACCGCGATTGAGATGGCAAAACTTGCGGAACCTTTCATCCGCCGCCGTGCAATACGGCATCTTGAAAAAGGAAGAATCGTGATCTTCGCTGCGGGGACAGGTAATCCGTATTTTACTACAGATACCGCTGCAGCCTTACGTGCGATTGAAATCAGTGCTGATGTTTTGCTGAAAGCCACAAAAGTTGATGGCGTATATTCTGCTGACCCAAAAAAAGTTGCAACTGCAAGAAAGTTTAAGGAGTTGTCTTATACCACAGCATTGAATAAGAGGTTAGGCGTTATGGACGCTGCGGCATTATCGTTATGTTTAGAGAATAACTTGCCAATTGTTGTGTTTAACCTATTTAAAAAGAACAATGTCAGGAATATTGTGGCGGGTAATATGAAAGAAGGAACTTTAGTATCGGAGGTGGAGGACAAGTATGAACGCTAAAACAATCCTTGTCGAAGCTGAGGAGAGGATGAAGAAAACTATTGATAAAGTAAGGAACGACTTTGCGTCGGTACGTACCGGCCGCGCGTCTATGTTTTTGGTGGACGGCATCAAAGTTGAGTACTACGGTGCATTGACGCCGTTAAACCAAATTGCGGCTATAAATATCCCTGATGCAAAAACTATTGAGATCCGTCCTTGGGATAAAGGCGTATTCCCTGCAGCTGAGAAAGCTATTATCAAAGCAAATATCGGAATTAACCCGCAGAATGACGGTAAGGTTATCCGCCTGGTTCTCCCGCAGTTAACACAGGAACGTCGGCAGGATCTTGTAAAAGTTGTGCGTAAAATGTCAGAAGAATACCGTATCGGTGTTAGGAATGAACGCAGGGATGCTTTAGAATTATTAAGAAAAACACAAAAAGCAGGTGAGATAACCGAGGATGATAAGTTTAATTCCGAGAAAGACCTCCAAAAAATTGCAGATGGTTATATAAAACAAATTGACGATATTCTTACTGGGAAAGAAAAAGAAATTCTTGAAGTCTAACACAATGCCGGACGTAGATTTTACCAAACTACCGGCACATATCGCAATAATAATGGACGGTAACCGCCGGTGGGCGCGTAAGAACGGTAAACTTGAGCATAAAGGGCATTATGCCGGAGCTGAATCAGTAAGGGATATTGTAGAGTGCTGTGCGGAAATCGGGATTAAGGTATTAACTCTCTACGCGTTTTCAACGGAAAACTGGACCCGGAAAAAAGTGGAAGTTGATACACTGATGTCGCTGTTGTGCGAGTACCTGAAAAAAGAACGCGTAAGGTTGGTAAAAAACAATATTGTTCTCAGGGTAAGCGGAGATATATCCAGGATACCTGGAAGTACAAAACAGGAAATTGAGAATACCATTCGTGAAACCGGGGAAAATACAGGGTTGATATTTAACTTAGCGCTGAACTACGGCAGCCGGCAGGAAATTGTACAGGCGTTACAAAAAATAATTGATACCGGCACTAAAGTTGTTGATGAAAAAATGATTTCCTCACATCTTTACACTGCCGGATTACCGGACCCTGATCTTTTAATACGGACAAGTAACGAGCTGCGTGTATCAAATTTTATGTTGTGGCAGCTGGCTTATACGGAACTATATTTTACACCGGTACTTTGGCCGGAATTCAAAAGGAAAGATCTATTGACGGCACTCGCGGAGTTTCAAAAACGTGGACGCCGTTATGGCGAGTAATAAATAATAAAAGGGAAATCAATGTTACTACCACGTTTTCTTACAGGTTTGATAGGTATACCTATAGTACTATTGGTAATCTGGCTTGGGAATTTACCATTTGCGTTTGCGATTTATACCGTTACCCTACTTTGTTTATGGGAATTTTATGCGTTATGGCAGGATGTGGGATTTTCCCCGGGAAAAGTGTTTGGCCTGATTTTCGGTAGTGTGATGTACGTACTAATTTATACTGAAAGCGCGGTTATTGGCAAGGTTTATGAAAAGGCGGTAGTTTCAGGTAAGTTTACTGCCGCTGCGGGGCGTATACTAAACGATCCGTTACCGATTGACGCTGTGATGCTAATCTTTTTTCTGGGTGTCGCGGTATATCTCATCTGGAAACTTTTCCGTCAACCTAAGGAAACTACGTATATTGACATAATGATAACCTTCTGGGGTGTTATCTACGTGGTATGGTTGTTAAGCCATCTTGTAATGCTACGCGAGTTACGCCCATTAGGACAGCAGTATACGTTCATGTTATTCCTGACAATCTGGATAGGTGATACTGCTGCGTATGCCGCGGGGGTTACCTTTGGGAAAATATATGCGTTCCCGAGAGTAAGCCCGCATAAAACATTGGAGGGCGGGATTGCAGGTGTGCTTGCTAGTATCATAGTTGTGTGGTTATTCAATATTTTTATTATCCGCGGATTGTCTATTGTAAATATCATAAGTATTGCGTTGATAATATCGGTTGCGGGCTTCTTCGGTGATTTAACTGAATCATTTTTTAAACGCCAGGTTGGGGTTAAGGATTCAAGTGCGTTACTGCCCGGGCACGGGGGTATGCTTGACCGGTTTGACAGTTTGATGTTTGCCGGGCCGTTGCTGTATTACTACCTCAAACTGTTTTTGTGAGGCAACGGTAGTAATTTTATTATGTCAACCAAAAAAATTGTTATCCTTGGTTCAACAGGTTCAATCGGCGTGAATGCGTTGAATGTAATATCCACGCTGCCAAAAGATAAGTATAAAATTATTGCGCTTACCGCACAACGTAATATTGCATTGCTGGAGCAGCAAGTAAAAACTTACCACCCGGAATATGCAGGTGTGACAAATCCTCAATTGGCAAAGGTATTGGAAGAAAAAGTGAGGAAGGCTGGGTTACATACGCGTGTGCTGACAGGGAATGACGCGTTGGAACAGGTTGCTACGCTAAACGAGGCAAATTTTGTATTGATCTCAGTGGTTGGTGCTGTGGGGTTACGCCCGTTGGTTGCAGCTCTTAAGGCCGGGAAAACTGTTGCGCTTGCAAATAAGGAACCAATTGTTACCGCCGGTGAAATTGTTATGTCGCTTGTAAAAAAAATGGGTACACGGTTATTACCGGTGGATAGCGAGCATTCTGCTATATTTCAGTGTATAGACGGTACACCTCGGGAAAATATAAGGAAAATAGTACTTACCGCATCCGGCGGGCCGTTTTATAAGTATTCAAAAAAGGATTTACAAAAAGTTACCGTAGAAGATACGTTAAAACATCCTTCATGGAAGATGGGCCGGAAGATTACAGTTGATTCCGCAACATTGATGAATAAAGGATTTGAAATTATTGAAGCACGGTATTTATTTGATATGCCACTAGAAAAACTGGGTATTGTAGTTCACCCGCAATCCATTGTGCATTCGATGGTAGAATTTATTGATGGGAATACCGCAGGAATATTTTCAGTTCCGGATATGAGGTTGCCGATACAGTACGCATTAACTTATCCCGCAAGGGTTGATACCGGCCTGCCAGCCATTGACTGGAGCAAACCCAAAGCATTTGAGTTTTATCCGATTGATTCAAACAGGTTTCCGTGTTTAGCACTGGCGCTTGAAGCGTTGAAAGCCGGTGGTACGATGCCGACTGTATTAAACGCAGCGAATGAAGTAGCGGTTGAAGCCTTCCTCAAACACGTGATTAACTTCCAGGAAATTAGTAAGATTATATCTATAGTATTGGAGAAACATAAACCCGTACGGAAACCGGACTTGGAAACTATTGAGTTTTATGACAAGCATACCCGTACGGAGACAGAAAGGGTTATAAGTAAATGTTAATATCATTGTTAGGGATAGCAGTAACTTTAGGTGTGGCAATTCTTGTGCATGAAGCCGGGCATTTTGCAGCATGCCGGTATTTTAAGGTTAAAGTGGAACGGTTCGCAATTGGATTTGGCCCGAAGTTAGTTGGGATAAGCGATAAACAAGGGACTGAGTTTGTCATCCGCGCAATTCCGTTGGGTGGGTATGTAAAGATGGCAGGCGAACTTGTTGAGGATATTAAAGGTGAACCGGATGAATATTTTTCTAAACCCTGGTGGCAGCGTTCAATAATCTCATTTTCCGGGCCGTTCATGAATTATGTTACAGCAGTGATAATTTTTGCGGGGGTATACGCGCTT
>JBBAAG010000072.1 GCA_041658405.1 Elusimicrobiota bacterium | reverse complement strand
GAAAAACCTATGGTTATAGGATACTTTGGACCGGAAACTACGTTTACACATATGGCTGCGTACAAAACTTTTGGTTCTACCGCAAAATATTTGCCGTTAAAAACTATACGCAACGTGTTTGAAGAAGTTGAAAAAAAACGCGTGGATTACGGTGTTGTACCTATAGAAAACTCAACTGAAGGTGTTGTCAATCATACGCTTGATATGTTTGTCGATAGTAATACAAAAATATGTGCTGAAACATTTCTTGGGATTGCGCATTATTTATTGTCCCGGAATACTGAGATAGGAGAAATAAAGCGCGTGTATTCACATCAACAGCCCTTAGCGCAGTGTAGAAACTGGCTGGACAGCCATATACCCGGGGTGGAATTGATTGAAACCAGGAGTACTGCTGAAGCTGCCTTTATCGCGACACGAGAACATTTAAGCGCAGCTATTGCATCTGAACTTGCAGCTAAGAAGTATAATTTGAATGTGTTAGCTAAGAATATTGAAGATTTAGAAGAAAATATTACACGTTTTTTGGTGATCGGGCAAAATATTACGCAGCCTTCAGGTTCGGATAAAACATCTGTAATGTTATCAATAAAGGACAGAGTCGGCGCGTTACATGACATACTTCTTCCATTTAGCAAAAATAAACTTAATCTAACAAAAATTGAATCACGTCCATCGCGTAAACGTGTGTGGGAGTACGTTTTTTTTGTGGATATAGAAGGCCATTGCGACGATAGTAGTGTTAAGAAGGCGTTGAAGATGCTGGAGAAATATTGTGTGTTTGTTAAAGTATTAGGTTCATATCCAAAGGTGTAATAGTAGTAAAGGAGTAAATATATATGAAGAAAATAATGAGGCAGGAGCTTGAAAATTTTGAACCATACAAACCGGGTAAACCGATAAGTGAAGTAAAACGCGAACTCGGATTAGTTAATGTGATAAAACTTGCATCGAATGAAAATCCGTTAGGCCCATCAAAAAAAGCGGTTACTGCTATCTGCAAAGCAGCTAAAAACTCTTTCCTTTATCCGGATGGCGGGAGTTATGAGTTACGCAAGAAAATTGCTGATAAGTTTGATTTGGATATTAACTGTATAATTATGGGATCGGGAACAGATGAAATTATTGAACTTATAGGTAAAGCATTTTTTAATAAATCAGATAATATCGTAATATCTGAACACGCGTTTATACGTTACAAAATGGCAGCGGATCTCATGGGATGTAAAACTATTGAAGTTCCAATGAAAGATTTTACGCATGACTTATACGCTATGGCTACAAAGGTTAATAATAAAACTAAAGCTGTTTTTATCGCTAACCCGAATAATCCTACAGGAACGTATAATTCAAAGAATGAAGTCGAGAAGTGTATTACTACCGTACGTAAACGCAATCCTGAAACACTGGTAGTCCTGGATGAAGCATATTATGATTATGCAGTTGTGCAGAAGGATTATCCGCGGGCATTACCGGGATTTGTTAATAAATATTCTAATGTTGTAGTATTGCGCACTTTTTCAAAAGTATATGCCCTGGCAGGATTAAGAGTAGGTTTTGGTGTTGCCGGCAGGGGAATAACAGAAACTATCAACCGTATACGCCCTCCGTTTAACGTCAATATTATAGCGCAGGAAGCGGCGGTAGCCGCGCTCGACGATAACGCTCATGTCAAGAGAAGTGTTGCGATGGTAGAAAAGGGTAAGAAGTACTTTTATTCTGAACTAAGAAAGCTGGGGTTAACTTTCATTCCATCCGCAGCTAATTTCATTTTAGTCGATGTAACCCCGAAACTTGGACGTGATGTCTTTGTACAGTTAATGAAAAAAGGTGTGATTGCCCGAGCGATGGATGAGTATAAGTATTCAGGGTATATAAGGATCACAATCGGGACAGATGAACAGAACAGGTTTGCGATTTCTAAGTTCAAAGAAATATTTTAATAATGTGAAAGGTAGATTATGATAATAACGCTGAAACCGAGCATCACAAAAAAACAGTTGAATCATATAGTTCAAAAGATTAAGGATTTAGGTTTCGCTCCTCATATGTCCAAGGGTAAAATGTCAACTATTGTAGGTGTTATTGGAGAAAACGCGATACTTACCCGCGAAATGTTTGATGCCATGCCAGGGATTGAGTTTGTAACAGCAATTTCTAAACCCTACAAACTAGCCAGCAGGGAGTTTAAGAAAGAAGATACGATTGTGGAAGTCAGCGGCGTAAAGTTTGGCGGGAAAAAAGTGGTAGTGATAGCCGGACCGTGTTCTGTGGAAGACCGTGCGAGGTTATTGAGAATAGCGAAGATAGTAAAAGATGCCGGTGCGCAATGCTTGCGTGGCGGAGCGTTTAAACCAAGGACATCGCCTTACTCATTCCAGGGCTTAGGAGAATTGGGGTTAAAATACTTGAGAGAAGCAAACAAAATTACTGGCCTACCGGTAGTTACGGAATTAATGAGTGTCGACCAAATACCGTTATTAATCAATTATGCCGATGTCCTTCAGATTGGTGCAAGGAATATACAGAACTTTGACCTTCTGAAAGAAGCGGGTAAAACAAAAATGCCGGTGATGCTTAAACGCGGAATGTCAACTACTGTAAAAGAGTTTCTGATGAGCGCGGAATATGTTTTAAGTCAGGGGAATTACAAAGTTATACTCTGTGAACGCGGTATCCGTACATTTGAGGATTCCACGCGGTTCACACTGGATCTTAATGCAGTACCGGTATTGAAAACCCTCAGTCACTTACCCGTGATTGTAGATCCCAGCCATGGTGTGGGAATACGCAAGTACGTTACACCAATGGCCCGTGCGGCAGTAGCTGCGGGGGCGGATGGCCTGATGATAGAAGTTCATAATGACCCGGAGAAAGCTTTGTCCGATGGCCCGCAGTCATTATTGCCGTCAGATTTTGAACAAATGATGATAGAAGTGAAAGCAATAGCGCGTGCAATCGGCCGTGACGCTTAATACAATAACTTAACAAGTTCTATAAATGTAGATTTGAGGTATTATTTGATGGATGAAAAGGTTCAAAAAAAGGTTGAGATGCTTGACACAAATCCTGTCTTGTATTTCTTTGTTTATTGGGGGTATAGAATTACAACCTCAGTCTTGTGGCGGCTTAAACGTATTAATGTTAATATTGTACCAAAAACCGGGAAAGTGATTATTGCAGCAAATCATCGCACATTCTTGGATCCGCCTCTTATAGGTAGCACACTGCCAAGATGGACATATTTCTTGGCAAAAGAAGAATTGTTTAGAATGCCGATACTATCCTGGGCATTGCCCAGATTGAATACAATACCACTCAAACGCGGGAGTACAGATGTGGAATGGTTTAAAACCTGTGTAGACTTACTTGAGAAAGGTGATAGCCTGGTAATGTTTCCCGAAGGAGGAAGACATAAAGGAGAAGGTTTTGGTAAAGCAAGAAGCGGTGTTGGGATGATTGCGTGCCACGCTAATGCACCGGTGATACCTGCGTATTTAAAAAACTCTGAGTACCTTGGCAAGTTTAAAAAATTAACGATAATCTTTGGAGATCCTGTAATGCCTAACCCCCCTCAGGATGAGTCAAAACGTAAAGAGTACTATCAGGAATTTAGTGAACTGATAATGACAAAAATTGCGGAACTTTCCACAAAAGTATAATTTTTTATGGAACAACAGAACAAGCAAACAGAGAAAAATAAAATTATTAACTTGTATAAGATGATACTTATTAGTATACTATTCATTTTTATAGGGTTGACTATATTTCCGTTAATAATAAAATATATGGATAGTATAGTTGCGAAAATTGGATACGTTGTTTACGTGGGATTCTCGTTGGTGATTGGATACTGGCTTCTAAGGTTATTCAAAGAAGTCGATAATGCATAAAGCAAAAGGTAAATACAGCAGTAAAGTTATAATAGCGCAAAATGCGGGGTTCTGTTACGGGGTTAAACGCGCGATCGAGCAGGTTGAAGCAGAGCTCGGCAAGGAAAATAAGAAAATTGTTAGTATAGGTTCTTTGATACACAACCCGCAGATGGTAGAGATGCTTAAGAACAAAGGGTTGAAAAAAATCGAAAGTTATTCAGGATCAACTCCAGAAGATACGATTGTTATCCCGGCACACGGCGTGATAAAAAAAGAACATGATTCTTTACGTTTAAGGAAGGGCGGGATAATAGATGCTACTTGCGTGTTTGTAAAACGAGCACAGAGGCTGGCAGAAAAATTGAACCACGCAAAATGCGATGTTATACTGATTTTAGGAGACAGCGAGCATCCGGAAGTAAGGTCGTTATTGAGTTATGCAGGAAAAAAAGCTGTAGTAATTGACAGTATTGATAAATTAAAGAAACTGAACTTGAATAAGAGCATGAAGGTGGGGCTTATAAGCCAAACAACACAAACTTCTGCGCGGTTCAATCAGTTTAAAAAATACCTGAAAACCCAGGGCATTGTTTTTGATTACTATAATACTATCTGCAGGGCAACTGTACAGCGGCAAAAATCGTCTGAGGAACTCGCGAAAAAAGCTGATCTGATGATAGTGATTGGCGGTAAAAATTCTGCGAATACCAGGCGTTTAGCTGAAACCTGTATGAAGTACCAAAAACGTACATATCATATAGAGAATGAAAATGAACTGAGAAAGGTGTGGTTCAACCATAAAAGTGTTGTAGGGATAACAGCCGGCGCGTCGACACCGGAATTTTTGATAAAAAAAATATTTAACCAAATATATAAAATGGTAAAACAAGGAGGTTGTAAGTAAAAGTAAAGTATGGATGATGATAAAATATTAGTTGTAGAGGAGTCAGACGTAAATATCGAGGAGCTATTAAACGCTTCAGATAGTAATAAACGCGAAGAACGCGAGATTGTTAACGGTAAAGTTGTAGAAATAAATAATAAAAGTATAGCGGTGGATGTAGGTTTAAAATCAGAAGGAGTGATATCCAAAGAAGAAATAGGATCGGATATAATAAAAATAGGTGATGTAATACCTGTGTTCCTGGAAGCGCTGGAAGGCGTGGAAGGGCATCCTGTGGTGTCATACCGCAAAGCAAAACGTATAAGCAACTGGAACAAACTTGATGAAGTATTCAAAGATGCGGGTGATATTGATGGTAAGGTTATCCGTAAAGTCAAGGGCGGGTATATCGTAGATATAGGCGGAGAATCAACATTTCTGCCGTTGTCACAAACAATTCTTAAACGCAACGAGTCAAATACCGTTAATTTAGTAGACCAGACTGTAACGGTGAAGATAATTGAACTTGACCGTCGCCGCAGGAACATAGTGGTATCCCAGCGTAAAGTTAAGGAAGATGAGAATAATCGTAAAAAAGCTGAACTTTATGCAACAATCTCTGAAGGCAGTATTATTAAGGGAAGGGTAACGTCAATAACGTCATTCGGTGCATTTGTTGATATTGGCGGTGTAGAAGGTTTATTGCACATATCCGATATCGCGTGGAGCCGTATTGAAAAAGTTGAAGACATTATCAGTATGAACCAGGAACTTGAATTAAAAATAGTTAAATTCGATCCTGCGAATGACAAGATATCGTTGAGCCTTAAAGAATTGAAAGCGCACCCATGGGAGGATATTTCAACTAAATTCCCTAATGGAAAAATGGTAAAAGGCAAAGTAACATCATTACTTCCATTCGGCGCGTTTATTGAACTTGAGCCCGGTGTGGAAGGCTTACTGCATATTTCAGAAATCTCGTGGACTGAAAAGATCCGTCACCCTCAGGATATATTAAAAACAGGTGATGAGGTTGAAGTAAGAATACTTGATGTCATACCGGAAAAAGAAAAAATTTCATTAAGTTTGAAACGTATAGGAGAGAACCCGTGGGAAGCGATTAAACAGAAATATCCTTCCGGTACGAAGGTTAAAGGGATAGTAACAAACCTAGTGCCGTTTGGTGCCTTTGTTAAGCTTGATGAAGGAGTGGAAGGGTTAATACATATCTCTGACTTTTCATGGACAAAAAAGATACGCCATCCGCAGGAAATATTAAACCTGGACCAGGAAGTTGAAGCAGTTGTGCTTGAAGTAAATCCTGAACAGGAAAAGGTAGTACTGGGGTTGAAACAGTTAAACGATAATCCTTATACAAAATATCAGCTTGGAGCGACTATTGAAGCGAAGGTTAAGAAAATAACTGAATACGCTGTCTTTGTAGAGCTTGAAAATGACATTGAAGGCATTATTAAAATCTCTGATCTGTCATTAAACAAGGTAAAGGATGCAAAAGAAGTCTTGAATGAAGGCCAGTGGATCAAAGCAAAGGTTTTGCGTGTAGACCTTGAAGAACATAAGATAATGTTATCGGTGAAAAAATACGAAAAAGAACGCGAAACTGAAGATATCAAAAAATACATGAACCGTGACGAAGATAAGGTTACCCTGGGAGATGTTATTAAACTTTCATCAGATACTTTATTGAACGATAAACCTAAATCCGAAAGTAATGATGAATCAGCTTAAACCGGGACAAATATTTGTCCTGTTTGTTATATTGTCTTTAGCTGGCGTTGCCGCAACGGTGGTTTTATACGGTAATTTTGACAACGTATTAGAAAACACAAGGAAAACAGGTAACGTCGTTACTACGGATAAAGACAAACTTGATAAGCTGATTACACAGTATACTGCAAAACTTGATATTTCACCGGATGACGGGATTGCACTTGTTGAACTGGGCAAACTGTATTACTTCCGTGGGACGGATTATTATCAGAAAGCATTGAATAACCTGCACCGCGCAACCGAACTTGGTATGCTTGATCCTCAGATTTTTTTGTATGAAGCGTTAATATATGAGCAGATGAAACTCACAGACTACTCCGAGAAAGCTTATGACAAGTATCTGCGAAATGTACATAATGATCATAAAATACGTTTGAGATACGCAAATATGCTGTTCAGGCAGGGTAAAATTGATGATGCAATTGACCATTATGAACTTGTATACTCCCAAAAACCTAAGAATAGCGAAGTATTGTACAATCTTGCGTTAGCGTACTTGAAAAAGGGTATGATTGAGGATTCAGCTGCGATGTGGGAACTAAACCTTAAACTCCACAAATCCTTACCGCCAGGGGGATATTATTACCTGGCAACTATACGCGAAAAACAAGGTAATAAAGAAAATGCAAAGCTGTTGTACTATACAGAAATAAAACATAATCCTGATTACAAACCGGCGGTTGACGCGTTAAAAAAGTTAGAATAGCTGTTCAATGCACAGAAAGATAAGTTCTGCAATTTTGGTTTTAATCCTAGCGTTATTCAACTGGAATACCGTGTATGCTGTTAATCAGTTAAACATAAAGAATCTTGACTGGCAGTATGTGGAATCCAGCCATTTCATTGTGTATTACTATCCGGAAGAAACAAAAATAGTACCAACGGCTATCCGCTATCTTGAGCAAGCGTATAACAGTGTTACAAAAAAGTTTAATTACTACCCTCCGGAAAAAACGCCGTTTTTTTTATTCCTCGGGCACCAGGATTTTGAGCAATCCAATATTGTCTCAGTCGATGAAGGTACGGGCGGGGTAACAGAAGCGTATAAATACCGTTTTCTTGTTCCCTACGAAGGCTCAGAACGCGATTTTTCTTATGTCGTAACACACGAATTCACTCATGTCCTTCAGTTTAACTTATTGTTAAATGGCTTCTGGAAGTCAATGCGTATCCTAAAACTTGTCCTACAACCGTTATGGATAATGGAAGGCATTGCGGAATATGCCGCTGCAGACGGCGATCCTGTAACCCGTGAAATGTATATTCGTGATGCTGTACTCAACAATAAGCTCATTCATATCTCTCATTTATTCAACTTCGCGCATTTAAAACCACATAACGTTGTACCGGCATACAAACAGTCAGAATCCGCAATACGGTTCATAGCTGAAGAGTATGGCGAAGAAAAAGTTATGGAAATACTTAACCAGTTTAAAAGCAAGCTTGATACTTACGCGGTATTCAATTCAGTCCTTGGGCTTGACGTATTTACACTCGACAAAAAATGGAAAGAATACCTTGATATCAAATATAGGCATCTTGGACATCAATACACGCCTTTAAGCGAGTACGCTGAACCCATCACCAAGAGCAAGTCCGATCTTTATGAATACAATACTTCAGCGGTACACGTGCCGGGAACACAGAAAATTGCGTTTATCACTGACCGCAACGGCAGTTATGATATTTGTCTTCTTGACAAAATAAAACCTAAAAAATGGCGTACACTTGTAGGCAGCAACTACCGCGGTGTTTTGGATATGATAACCTTCGGGCGTGACAGTGCGGGGATTACAATCTCACCGTTTGGGCAGGAGATCGTGTTTTCCGGTAAAAAAAACCAAAAAGTGTTCTTGTATAAATACAGTCTTATTTTGAATAAGCTATCCGCAGTACAGAAGATGGATTTCGAATTACTTGCAGACCCCGCATATGCGCCCTTTGACGATGAGGTTGTTTTCACTGGTATGCAAAATGCGCAATGTGATTTATATACATATAATTTTAAAGACAGGAAAGTTGTAAAATTAACGGACGACTTGGCGAATGATACCGGCGCGAAATATTCGAGAGACGGTAAAAAACTTTATTTTCTTAAAGAAACAAACCTTGAGACAGATATTTATGTTTATGATATTTCATTACATACAACATCACGGTTACTCTCTATGAACGGCATGGAACACGACCTGGCAATGACTCCGGACGGAAAATCTCTTATATTTGTTTCCGAGAATGACGGCGTGCGTAACCTTTATAAACTAGATCTTAACACAAAATCCGTGCACAAACTAACCGATATCTCCGGTGGGTGTTATACCCCCGATATTTCAGAAAACGGTAATGACCTTATATTTGTAGCATTCAATAAAGGCGAGAAGCATATTTATCAATGGAAAACCGGCAGTTGGAAAGTTGACACCCTTGCTCCTGACAATAATAATACAGATAGCCAGGTAGCAGGGTTTCAGGAAGACACGGACAAAGATAAAGTAGATACTTTTTTTGTTGAACTAAATTCAGAACCCAAAAAATACAAATTTGCATTCTCTACTGACATGTTTATACCGTTATTATACGGCTCAAACGAGCAAGCTTTGTTATATACCTATTGGCAGGGTTCTGACCTGCTGGGAGAACACACAGTATCAGCTGAAGCTATGTACAGCGATCCGGGCTCAGGACTGGATTACCAGCTGAACTATATGTATAAAGGCTGGCGTCCATGGTTTTCAATCGCTACACGCGGAAGTAATTACTATACATGGTCGAACAGTTTGCTTAAATATTTAAGGAAAGAAGACCGTATATACTCCGTCAGCATGTTTTATCCGGTAAACAGGCTTGATACCCTGGAAATCGCGTTAGGAGAGTCTCAGGAGAAGGTTAGGATCGAAGATAGCGAATATAGTTATAGTGAAGACATCTTATCGGTTTCGTATATGATTGATAGAGTGCAGAGTAAATACCTTACAATACCATTGTCGGGTTACCGCATACAAGCGGTAGCAGAAGCAGGAGACAGCCTGAGGGATGGATTTACCAATAAACAGAACATTTATTTCTATTATGAACACTACCTCCCATTGACTTATACAACGAACCTTGGTTTACAGTTAATAGGAGTAACAAGTTTAGGCCCGTGGCCTGACTATTTCCGTATGCCAATTCGTGCGTATGAAGGTATTGAGCAAGACAGTCCTGTAGTTGGAAGATATGGACTCTATACAAAACTAGAATACAAGATACCCTTTACTACAAACCTTAATTACTATATGTGGTACATGGTCCCTGACCTGTTTTTTAAGTATGTTGGAGGGGTGATCTTCGCAGATGCATCTACTGTTTCGTTGACAGATGCGTCAAAACTCGTAGATAATACCGTTTATGCCAGTACAGGTATCGGGTTAAGGACGTATTGCTTTATACTGCAAACTTACCCATTAACAATCGGTATAGATTATATTCAAAATATTAATACGCAGGAAACACGTTACGTTTTTATCTTTAGTTTAGGTATATATTAAAACATTTGTAGTTTCAAACTCTTGTATTTAATTAAACAGATATACTATCATATCTATTATTAATAAAAGAAAATGAATTATAAGGCAAGGATTAATCTGTATGAGCAAAAAAGACAAAAATAAAAGCAGTAAAATACCACAGGCCGCTGCTGTTAGCAAATCCAGTGATGATAAATCTCTTACCGGAATCACAAAAACCGGAAAAAAGGTCATCCTAACAGGCATTATTCTGATCATTTCAGGATTTATTGTACTTACACAGACAAATCC
Organism: Elusimicrobiota bacterium; assembly: GCA_041658405.1. Taxonomy (NCBI): domain Bacteria; kingdom Pseudomonadati; phylum Elusimicrobiota; species Elusimicrobiota bacterium. The sequence goes on along the minus strand of JBBAAG010000072.1, from coordinate 7,059 downwards.
GGATGGCAGTAACCTGGCTAGCATACTGTCTCCGTTATTTTTAGTGGCAGGCTATACCGCTGTTGCCGTGGGTATCCTGGTTTAAGAAACTTTATCCCAACTATCCTACCATTTTTTGTGAAACCGCATATCCGGTTAAACGGGGGTAAATCACAAACACTATGGCCTTTACAGTTTCCCTGGTTTTTGCCAACAATCAATACTTTTACCACCAAGACCATTATGTAAACTATTATACACAAACAAGGTTTAGAAAATAATTACAAAAGTTGGCAACTTTTCAACAAATTTCTGTCAAAAATATTTTGCCGCCGGGAAGACGAGAGTGCTAACATAAAATAATTAATAAATAGTATTAAACATTGTTAATAAATAGCCTATAATCAATTAAATACAGGTATTTGTTAAAGTTAAGTATTAACAACAACAATACGGCGCTTTGAAGCCATTAGTTAACATAATATACATTATAGGAACTAGGTTATGTGGCAAAGTTGTGAGATTGTTTTGATACATATTTGATTAAATACTAATACTTCTACTGTTTCTTTGCTTCTTTTTTCAGTTTTTCGACTATTGTATCTACAGTTACGTTCTCAGCTTCTGCGTTGAAGTTAAGAATCAACCTATGCCTAAGTACTGGCAAAAGTACATAGTCAATATCTTCAGTAGAAACAGCGTAATTACCAGAAAGTACGGCTCTTGCTTTTGCACTTAGGATTAGGCTCTGTGACGCTCTTGGGCCAGCGCCCCAAGTTAGCCAGTTGCGTACGTACTCAGGAGCCATACAATCACCAGGCCGTGTCATACGGACTAGTGTAACCGCGTAGTTTGTAACATACTCCGAAACTGGTACACGGCGAACTATGTCCTGTAGTTCAAGTATTTCTTTTGAAGTAAGCATTTTTTCGATTTTAGCGGTATAATCAGATGTTGTTTGTGTAACAATCATTTTTTCTTCGTCATATGACGGATACCCGATATTTATCTGGAACAAGAACCTATCCAACTGAGCTTCCGGTAACGGGTATGTCCCTTCTTGTTCGATAGGATTTTGTGTAGCCAATACAAAAAAAGGCAGTGGTAATTCATATGTTTTACCCGCAACAGTTACCTTATACTCCTGCATTGCCTGTAATAACGCGCTCTGTGTTTTTGGCGGTGTACGGTTAATTTCATCCGCAAGGACTATATTGGCGAAAACCGGCCCCTGTATAAACCTGAATACGCGTTCTCCCGTATCCACGTTATCCTGTATAACTTCAGTACCTGTAATATCCGAAGGCATTAGGTCAGGGGTAAACTGTACACGGTTAAATTTTAAATCAAGTATTTGCGCAAGGGTAGAGATCAACAACGTTTTCGCCAGTCCGGGTACTCCAACAATTAAGCAGTGCCCACGTGAAAATAATGAAATAAGCAACTGATTAACAACTTCATCCTGGCCGACAATGACCTTGCGAAGTTCAGCCAAAACTTTTTGTCTTGAAACTGCCATTTTTTGCGCTAACTCAATATCTTTTTCTTTTAATTCATCGTTTTTATTCATATCTAGAAATATTATACCTTATTACCAGAAATTCTTAAACCGTTAATCCCGGCCCTTTAGCGGTGAAGCCGTAACTCCCCCTTTTTTCTTTTACTAACAAATGACCATCAAGATCGATATATTTAAATACCCCTGTTCCGCAAGCAAAATGCACGCTTGATGCCAAGCCTATACTGGATTCAGTCATACACCCGATCATAAGCTTAATCCCTTCCTTTTTCGCGATAGATACTATCTCCTGAGCCTGTGAGTACCCGCTTTTTGCAAGTTTAATATTGATAATACTAGCGAGGTTATTATCAGCAACGCGTTGCGCGTCTACGGGCGTTATCACGCTTTCATCCACAGCAATAAGGATATCGTCCTGCCGATTCAACTTCTCAAGCCCGCGATAATCATGGCGTTGCAGAGGTTGTTCAAGGTATGCCAGTTTAGTAATAAGGTTTTCCTTGCGTAAACGCATAAGTAATTCCACAGCTGTCTTATAAACAAACCCTTGATTACCGTCAAGCGAATACTCGTAATTCTTACTTGAATCAATCTTTTTATTAGTCTCAATAATATGTTTGATAACAAAAATATCCCAATCAATATCACGGCACACCTTGATTTTATACTTATAAAAACCAGCATTATTCATTTTTCGCAAAAAAGGCGTTATCTCTTCTATCTCCGCAATCGGTATTGTGACATCTGTTACCACACGCCTGAGTTTAGCACCAAAATATTTGTATGCAGGAACGTTCATTACGTTTAACATCAACCCAGCAAGCGCGCGTTCCGCGGTTGATACCGCTAGTATTTGTGATGGAAACCTTCTTCTCAACCGTCTTGCAATTTCAGGGTATTCGCGGGAATCAGTGTTCTTCAATAATCCGCAAATCCGGTTAAGCGTACGCGTTATAACGTCAATACTTTGTTCTTTGAATACAGTTGCAGTAACGCATTCGCATAGCCCGGACTTACCCTCTGAATTATTTATGCGTATAAGAACTCCGTTGGTATTAACTTTTTTACCCTGTGCAGTACCAAAGGTAATACGTAAGGGCAGAGAGTATGGTATGACTTCTGATTCCGTGACAATAAACCGCGTGTTCATAGATACCTGCTACCTATACTACCCGATCCAACCATCGACATGCTTAACTTTTTTCATAACTTCCGAAACTTTTTTGCGGGTATCTTCAGGCAACCATTCAGGCTTACGTTCAAGTATTCTTGTGATTGCCTGGAATACTTTACGTTTTAACGCTTCATCATCATCACCAAGGAATTTTGTTAATAATAACAATGCCCGCGGGCTTTTGGTTGTAGCTAGAGTGTCAATAACTATATAATGAGCCTGGAGATCCGTCGAATGCGCAATATCCCATAACATGTCAAGCGCACGGATTTCGTTATGCGGATACAGTGCCTCTATCGCCCGGATACGTACGCGGATATTATTGTCCGCAAGAAACTCTTCAAGCAAACGTTCAGCTATCTCACTTTCTTCCGGCAGTTCGCTTTCAATTACTTCAATACTCTTAATCCGTTCCTGCAGGTACTTGTCTTCCTTTGACAATTCATGCTCTGCCTGGCTTTGCTGTGCAGCAAGCGCGGCAGCGTCAAAACTTTTCTTTATCTCAGCGATTTTGTTGCCGATCTGAGTTTCGCGTTCCGCTAAAAGTATTTCAAAATCACGCTCCCTTTTTCCTGAGCGTATACGCGTGTATATAAAGTATATCAGCAACAGCAATGCTATGCTTATCCCCGAGATAAGCACTTCTGAGGAAGTTAGAAGTTCATTAATATAATTACCGTTTTTATTTTGTTTTTCTTCCTTTAACGCTTTTATAAGCATAGCGCGTTCTTCATCGAGTTTGCCTATAAGTTTTTCATATTGTTCCTTATCTTTGATATACGTTTGCATGAGAGTATCCTGTTGTGTTTGAAATGTCTTCAACTGGTTTAGCAACTCCTTGGGAGGTTCAGATTTAGAAGATCCCTGATTTCTCTGTGCCTGCGGTTGCTGAGCCCCGGAATTTAACCGTTCCTGTTCCTGTTTCATCCAGGTATTCATTTGTTTAACTGAAGGATCATTCGGGAGAATATTACTTGCGCGGTTTAAACGTTTAATACCCTCAGCTTTATTACCTTGTTGATAAAGTTTAACGCCGGACTCCACAAGCAGTTTTGCGAGGAACGCCTTAACTTTTTCAGGTTCAGAAGGTTCGAGTTCCAACGCAAGTTCCAAATCTTCAATTGCCTGGTCAACTTTACCGTTGAGATACGAATCTAAAGCAGTATCAAAATAAATAGCACGTGTATTATCAGCATCGATTACCGGTGTTGAGGAGAGCAATAATAACGTTGCGTAAATAAATATGCAGCGTAACTTCTTCTTCATTAACTTCCTGTTCTCTACCCGATAACTTCCCGTACTTTACTTATGAGCATATCCGAAGTGAAAGGTTTTTCAAGAAAACCCGCGATATTTGAACCTGGTGTTAATTTAAATAAACCTGCCATTTTACCTTTACCACTAGCAATAATTACGGGTATATCCTTTGTTGCCGGGTTCTCTTTCAACTTTTTATTTAGAGTAAAACCATCCATCTGCGGCATAACAATGTCTAATACTATAAGACTTGGCTGCTCACGAGCTGCCAAATCAACCAATGCCGTTGGATTATAGCACAGTATTGGATTATACCCCGCACTTTGCAGTGAAAGTTCCAATAGAGCGAGTATATCCTCGTCATCATCTAATAAAACAATTTTTTTGGGTTGTCCCATCCCTTATTCCTATAGTTACACGAAATTTTATCAGTACAAAAAATCTTACAACAGGTCAAACGACAACCTTTTTTATTATACATTTTATGAAATATATAATCAATTACTGCTTCACGCTTCTCTTAATCATACTTTTCATCCTGCGTACAGGTAAAGCATTAAGTTCAATAAGCTTGTCTCTTATAATACTTGCAAGTTCAAAATCAAGGTTATCTACAGCATCGTTAAGCTGTGATTTTAACTCAAGCACAATGGCATCAAGATCATTGCTACCCATACCCATCCCAGCGACTTTTGCTTCACGCATAAGCATCAATCCCTGCTCTTTTGTATGATAAGAAAACTCTTCAAGTTCCTTTACTGCTTTTACAATACTTTTTGGCGTGATCTTATTCTCAACATTATACTCTTCCTGTATTTTCCTTCTACGCGCCATTTCTTTTATTGCACGTTCAATTGATCCTGTCATTTTATCAGCGTAAAGAAAGATTTTACCGTCAACATTTCTTGCAGCGCGGCCGCATACCTGTATCAACGATGTTTCAGACCGCAAAAACCCTTCTTTATCCGCATCAAAGACCGCTACAAGCCCTACTTCCGGGAGGTCAAGCCCTTCCCTTAACAAGTTAACACCGATAAGCACATCAAACTTACCTTCCCGTAATTCCATGAGTATAGCTATGCGTTCCAACGCATCAATCTCTGAGTGCAGATACCGCGCTTTGATTCCTTTTGTAATAAAATAATCAGTTAAATCTTCAGACATGCGTTTAGTAAGCGTTGTTACAAGCGTACGGTAATTTTTCATAATTATCGCAGGAAGTTCGGATAACAGGTCATTAACCTGGTTTTCAGTTGACCGCACAATGATTTGCGGGTCCACCAACCCAGTCGGGCGTATGATTTGTTCAACAAAAACACCACCTGTTTTATTTAGTTCATACTTTGCGGGTGTAGCGGAAAAGTATACCGCTTGAGGAATTATAGATTCAAACTCGTCAAAGCGTAAAGGGCGGTTATCCAACGCGCTGGGTAAACGGAATCCGTAGTCCACCAACGTTTTCTTTCTCGACTTATCACCTTCATGCATACCGCGTATCTGCGGAATTGTAACATGCGATTCATCAACAAAAAACAGGTATTCCTTCGGAAAATAGTCCAGTAAACACAACGGCCTTGCCCCGGGCGGGCGCCCGCTGAGATGCCGTGAATAGTTTTCTATACCATGACAAGTTCCTGTCTCACGGATCATTTCAATATCAAACTTTGTACGCATTTTCAGGCGTTCATGTTCAATAACCTTATTTTCTGCTTTCAGCACAGCTAGCCGTTCGTTAAGTTCAAGCTCAATATTTGTTAGTGCCTGCTCCAACCGCGGTTGAGGGGTAACAAAATGCCGTGCGGGATAAATCAGCGCCTTATCCTTAGCCTCAAGTGTTTCATTAGTTACGGGATTAAACTCAACAATATTTTCTACTTCATCGCCGAATAAATGAATCCTAATCCCGTTGGAGGTATAGGGCGGGTGAATTTCAATTGTATCCCCCCTTGCACGGAAAGTGCCATGCAACAAATCACTGTTCGTGCGGTTATACTGAATACTGATAAGTTCGTTTAGGATAGCCTTGCGTGTTTTACTTTTTCCGCGTTCCACTACTAAACATAACGAACTATAATCTTCCGACGAGCCAATATTATAAATACATGAAACACTGGCAACAACGATCACGTCTTTACGTTCAAGCAATGCCGAACTAGCTTTTAATCTTAACCTGTCAATCTGTTCATTGATCGCAGAATCTTTTTCAATATACGTATCAGTCTGCGGGATATACGCTTCCGGCTGGTAATAATCATAGTATGAAATAAAATACTCAACAGCATTATGCGGGAAAAATGATTTGAACTCGGCATACAATTGCGCACATAAGGTTTTATTGTGAGTAATGATCAGCACCGGGCGGTTAAGTTCGGCAATTACGTTTGCCATTGTAAAAGTTTTACCCGACCCTGTGACACCAAGAAGGACGGTATGTTTCCCGCTGTTACGCAGCCTGGTTACAATCTCATTGATCGCTTTCGGCTGATCTCCCGCGGGTTTAAAATCTGATACCAATTTAAAAGTATTCATATAAATATTGACTATTTCTGTTTATGCTATATAATATAATAATAAATTATCATAAGGATTAATACAATGGTTGCACAAATATTGTCGATGATGGAAAAAGTATTGTTTCTAAAAAAAGTATCACTTTTTTCGGAACTTAACTCCGACATACTTATAGCGATTGCAGAGGTAGCGGAAGAACGTGACTGGAACGAGAAAGAAGTGATCTTCCGTGAGAACGAATCAGGCGATACGTTATACCTAATAGTTTTTGGAGAAGTTGAAATATCAATTACCCCGCAGAATTCGCAAAAACGCGTGCTCAATATTGCAAAATCAACAGAAATCTTCGGTGAAATGAGCCTGTTTGACAGCAGCCCGCGGTCAGCTACCGCAATCGCAGCGAAACCCGTTAAACTTTTGGCGTTACGAAAAAACCAATTCCGTGACCTTATCAGTGAATATCCTGAAATTATGTTTGAAATGTACAGAATAGCGATTGAACGGTTAAGGAAAGCGGATAAACACGTGACTGACAACTCGCCTCAAAACAACAGCAGTACTAACGGAACAAACTGATTTTACTCAAAAATTTACGGGTACGCACTTCCTGAGGTTTATC
>JBBAAG010000071.1 GCA_041658405.1 Elusimicrobiota bacterium | reverse complement strand
ATCGTTACCTGTATTTGCCTAAGTTTCCCAACTGTTTTATCCCCTGAACAATATGCTAACACTATATTTTCTCCCACGAATTCTATCGCAATATAACAGTACCATCCATATGGATCATCTTCAATTTGTTTATGGTTTACCCACGTTTTCCCTTCATCCTTAGATATTGCGGTTACCAACGGTGTGCGTTTCAACGGGGTAAACGGGAACCGCCCCGAATGGTCGTTGTATACTACTAACAAATCGCCGGTTGAAGGTATACGTTTAATTGATGCAGGTGAACATGGAGAAATTAACGACGACTTTTCTACTGCACTCCATGTTTTCCCGCTGTCTTTAGAAAACGATTCGTACTGGCATCCGAGGTCAGTACGCGCCCATAACATCAGCGTCCCGTCCTTAAGTTCTACAACTCCCGGTTCCTGTAAACCAGATTTATGTTGTCCCTTAATACCAAATACCATGATTTCGCTGTCCATAGCAACCGGTGATTCCAGAATACTATTGCTACACTGCCATGTGTATCCGTTATCATCAGAAAAAAATATTTCCGCTTTTCCGCATGACGCTACAGGCACAACAACCCGGCCCGTAGACAACTGTATCATCCGGTCATTATTGACAACGTGATATCCCTGTATTGTCGCATGGGTTACTTCCACTCTGTCATTCCACGTTTTCCCGTCATCAGTTGACCTGCGGATATAGTACCCGCAATCGGTTCCCGTGTTTTTCACGAGGTATCCTATTAGAATATCACCGTTTTTCAAGCGCAGCAGTGATACAGACATTACGTTGCACTGCCCTTCATTCTGTACAACTACCTGATCTTCAGTACTCCACGATTTCCCGTCGTAAGAGGAATATCGCGCAGCAAGGTACGCTTTATCATGATCCCCGCCTGTCCCGGAATAGTAGTGAGTATATACAAACATAATACGGTTGTCATTAAGTTTAACAAACGCACCTTCCGAATTCCTGGGATTCCCTTCACTGGGAGGTAATAGTTTGTTTTTATAAATTACTTCTTTTTTCTGCTGCCCGGCTTCATAATATTTTGTTGAGATTCCGGTTATTTTTTCACCCGCATAATTCCATTCAGTGTAAGACTTATCATCTTTAGAATATTCTTTTACTATCCCATCCGGTATCTTTCCTTCTTTTTCTACAACCTTACCTTTTTCGTTTATTAATATTTGAGCTATCATTTCATTATTATTATAAAACGTTTCTACTGTCGTTATTCTCACCTTATTGTTTTTATCAACTTTACTCCGGGTTTCAACTATTTTTATGATTTCTGTATAACCTGAAACACAATTGCATAATAATATTGCTGTTAAGGCTAATAGAATTCTTGTAATGGCTATCATAATATTTTTCTCAGTTTATTCATTCTCAACCAAGAACAACGCTTCTCTTATTTATACAGATAATCTAGATCAAATACTGTAATCTGTGTCTGGTTAAGCCTGCCCACAACTTTATCCCCCGCACAGTAAGCGAGTAATACATTATCTTGATAAAAATTTATTGCTGCGTAACAGTACCACCCATCAGGATCGTCCTCCAGAACTTTATGGTTTACCCACGTCTTCCCTTCATCCTTGGATATAGCGGTTACCAACGGTGTACGTTTCCATTTACCAAACGGAAATCTTCCTGAATGGTCGTTGTATACTGCCAATAAATCGCCGGTAGCGGGTATGCGTTTAATTGACGCCGGTGCACATGGAGATATCAGTGTCGATGGTTCCGGTGGTGACCACGTATCCCCGCAGTCTGATGAGTACGAGTAGTATTGTGTACCAAGGTCGGTACGTGCCCATAATAACAACCTACCGTCCTTTAGTTCTACCAACCCGGGCTCCTGAAGGCCGGTCACGTGCACCCGTTTTTCTTCAAACGCGTCTACAGTAACACGGTCTGCAACAGGAGATTCTAATACAACCGTGCTTTTCTTCCATGTACTTCCTATGTCATCTGAATAGAAAGTTGCAACTTTTGAGCGTTTGTTAAAAGATTTTCCATCAAGCGAATAATGAAGCGCTGCCGGCGCGATAATACGCCCGGAAGAAAGTTGAACCAGCCTATCATTATTCACTACGTGATAGCATAGTTCAGTTGTAACCCTCACCCTGGGTGTCCATGTATTCATTTCATCCGTTGATTTGATAACAACAAACTGGCAGTCGGCATACGAGTTTTTCCATAGGAAGCCCAGAAGTATATCGCCGGTTGACAACCTCACAAAATCGCCGGACATCACGTTACACTGCCCGTCATTTTTGATAATAACATCATCTTCCTTCGTCCAGGTAAGCCCGCCGTCACTGGAATACCGCGCGGATAGGTTTGCAAAATCAAGGTCACCGCCGATACCGCCATAAAAACGGGAATACAAAAACGCTATCTTCCCGTCTTTCAGATTTATAAACGACCCTTCCGAGTTCCTGGGATTTTCTTTACCGGGAGGCAACAACTTATTTTTGTGTATCATACTTACCCTTTCAAATATTTACTTCCTAATAAATATTTTATCAATAATGTATAAGATGTCAAGAAAGACCGTGTGTTGACAATATTTTTTAGTAAAATATTATAAAATTGAAAGTTAGTGGGGGTACCAAAAAAATATTTTATGAAACATTTTAAGCACAAAACAGGCGTTTGTGTAATTGGCGGCGGGATGGCAGGCATATGTGCAGCCATTGCTGCGGCAAGGGAAGGCGTAAAAGTTGTCCTCATGCAGGACCGCCCGGTCCTCGGAGGTAATGCCTCCGGAGAAGTACGCGTACACGTTTCCGGTGCGGATAGGAATAACAGAATCCCGAATGTCCGTGAAACCGGTATTATTGAAGAAATCCGGCTGGAAAACCTTTACCGCAACCCGGAACGATGTTTTTCTATATGGGACACAGTGTTATACGAAAAAGTTAAGCTTGAACCTAACATAACACTCCTGCTTAACTGTTCCTGTAACTCCGCTGATGTAAAAAAAAATAGTATTAAATCCGTTACTGGGTGGCAGCTGACCACTGAAACGTATCATAAGGTAACCGCAAAAGTTTTTATTGACTGCAGCGGTGATAGTTTACTCGCAGTGCTTACCGGTGCGAAATTCCGTATCGGCCGTGAAGCACGGAAAGAGTTTAACGAATCATTGGCACAAGAAAAATCCGACCGACACACAATGGGAATTTCACTTACGTTTATCGCGAGGGATACAGGTAAACCACAAAAGTTTATACCACCCTCCTGGGCGTATAAGTACCCCGATGAAGAATCGTTACCATTCAGGTCGCATAAACACCTTACCATGGGCTACTGGTGGATTGAGTACGGCGGGATGATTGATAATATCCATGATACGGAACTCATACGCGATGAACTACTTAAAATTCTTTATGGCGTATGGGACCACCTAAAAAATTGTGGCGACCATGGCGCGGAGAACCTAACCCTTGACTGGGTACAGTTTTTACCCGGAAGGCGTGAAAGCCGGAGGTATATCGGTGACCACGTACTAAACCAAAATGATGTAGACACACTGCGCGTATTCCCTGACGAAATCGCATACGGCGGCTGGACAATGGACATCCATCCGTCAGAAGGGTTTTACTTCAAAGGTAAACCCACAGTGTTCAACAAAACACCAAGTCCATACGGTATCCCATACCGCAGCCTGTACTCAAAAAATATTAATAACCTTATGTTCGCGGGACGGAATATCAGCGCAACTCATGTTGCAATGAGCTCGACCCGCGTAATGGCAACCGGCAGTTTACTTGGGCAGGCAACGGGTACCGCTGCGGGAATAGCAGTAAATAGTGGTACCACTCCCCGCGGTGTATATAAAAACTATATGCCTAAACTCCAGCAAAAACTGTTGAATTCAGACTGTTACCTCCCTAACTATAAAGAACAGTTCAGTAAACTTACGTTAACCTCAATAATATCAGCGTCCGAAGGCAATCCTGAACCGTTGAGAGACGGTATCAACCGCCCCGTTGGGGAAACCCAGCATTGCTGGGCTGCTCATACAGGTTCATGGGTACAATACGAATTCACAAAACCTGTGATGGTGAGAAAAACAAAGATTGTTTTTGACAGCGCGTTGATTAAGAAGATAGCGCTTAGCCATCATGCCGGAGCAACTGACCATGAAACACAGATGGTTTCCGAGATGACAAAAGGGTTCCGCGTAGAAGTTTTGTCTAACGGCACCTGGGTGAATGTGTATGAAACACAGGATAACCACCAGAGGTTAAATGTTGTTAAAATACACAAAAAATGTTCAGCTGTTAAACTAACAATATTATCAACCTGGGGAACTGAAACCCCGAAGGTATTCACTTTTGCGGTGGAGTAAGACACACAAATTGTCTAATAAACCTTTATCCTATACTCATACGCGGGACTGGTAAGCTCTTTCCCTTTTTCTTGTATCCTCGCCATGGTAAGAACAAACTCATGCGACTCACGGTCTTCATATACCTTGAAGTTCGATAATTGTAGAAGGTCAGAATCGCCTTCATGTTTATCATCAATAACCGCAACTGTTTCCTTTTTCACAGCAATTGTAACTTCGTCAATCTCGCATACCTGAAGAGGATACCGAGGACGGTTGCCATCGGAATTCATGGGTATAATATTTGTGAACCAGTACAACTTCTTATTCACCGAATGGCGGATAAGTATCGAGCCTGTAGAAGGCGCATAAAAACTGCTGCTATCATCATACGTCAAAACATTGGGTTCACTCCAGGTATACCCGCCGTCAGAGGAAAGGACGTACCATTTCCGCCCGGGGATATTATCCTTCGCCTGTACATTTGACCCGCGGCAGATCATCAACACTTTACCATCCGGTAAAACTTCGATTGCAGGTTCGTACAGCCCGCGGGTGGATTGTTCCTCAGGGACAACCACAAACTTACTGGTTTCCCACTCAAGCCCGTCATTTTTCCAGGTACCAATAACACACCCGGCGGATAACATAACTTTATTTGACACATACTTCTCGTCGATCGGGCTTTTCCTTAAAGGTACAAGTAACTGCCCGTTACGGTTGATTACCGGCCGGCAAAACGATATCCCCAGCCCGTTTTTGCCGTACTCCACGCCATCCGCCCAGTGGATCTCATCCCCGCCTTTCTGGATAACCTGTTTTGAAGCGGTAAACGTCTTCCCTCCGTCAAACGATATCCTGTAGAACACACGGTAATACTTCCTTGCCTGATGCGTAAAATACCCGCCGGGGTATAAATGATAATTATAAAAATGTACCAACACATTTTTTTTCGGATCTACCACAAACGTAGTCTCACCCCACCGGTAATCGCCTTCCGGTTTTGTAACAGGTTCATACACTTTCTCCAACTCCGTCCATGTACTCCCGTTATCCCCGCTGAACCGCCGGTAAAACATACCGCCGGTATCCGACGCTACTGTTTCGTGGACAAACTGCAACAACTCAACCCCTGCCGGATAACGGTAAATTGTATTAACATGCATCGCAACTCCAGGCCGCGTGGGTACCAACACTTTTTTGGTAACTTCCATCTAGTAAACCTCGTTTCGATTTATTTCTTTATTAACTCATCGTACAACTTTTTTTGTTCTTCTACCGACAACAAACTTTTATTCATATTCTTAGCGGTAATTCTCTGCCGGGTAAGTTCGTACATACAAATCGCAGCAGTTACAGATAAGTTCAAACTCTGAACAAACCCGCGCATAGGAATAATAATCTTTATATCCGCAAGTTCGACAGCTTTCTCTGATAACCCGCGGTGTTCGTTCCCAAACATAAGTACAGGTTTTGCTAAACTGCTAATATCCGATTCATACAACGATACAGCGTCCGGGGTAAACGCGGTTGCAATAATTGTATACCCTTCAGTTTTCAACTTGGATAAACACATTTCTGTAGAGTCGTATGACATGAAATCCAGCCACTTGTTTGCAGAAGAGGATGTTGATTTCCCAACCTTTCGTGGATTGAACTTTTTTTCATGTTCAAATATGAGGCACACTTTTTGTACGCCAAACGCGTCACAGCTGCGGAACACAGCTTCCGCGTTATGCGGATCGTATATATCTTCGAGTACCACCACGCACTCCTGCCGCGCAGTTACTACCTTTTTTATGCGTTCTACACGATTAACTGTCTTAAATTGTTCAGCTCTTATTTTTAGCATTATAAACTTAACTCTTCTTCAGCCAGTACCCGCCAAGGGATTCCATAGTTTTTACTACCGCCGCAACATTTTCTATTGGCGTACCTTCGTATACACCATACTTTAGGCTTAACCCACCTGTTGGTGAACCCAGCTTTTGGACACATTCCGTAAGATGTTTTTCAATCTCCGCCGGTGTACCGAATACCGTTACGTTTTGACGGTCAACATCGAGGTCTAGGTACACTTTGCCTTTAGCCAAAGCTACGAGGTTATCTATCCCGTTAACAGAATCCTGAGGGTTTAAAATATCCACCCCGCAAGTTATGAGGTTAGGTATTATATCTATGATCTTACCATCGGTATGGAGATACACCTTCCCGCCGTTAGCATGGCATGCTTTGAATATCCGCGTATACCCAGGCTGTATAAATTTTGCCCATTTTACCGGGCTTACCGGTAACGCGGTCTGGAACCCGAGGTCATCACCAAACGTGAAGTACTTCACCCCGATATCGCTATACCGTTTAATCACCGATACCCAGTAATCCGCAAGTTTTTCTGTTAAATCCACAAACTCCGGCGGTTCTTCCATAAAATCAACCATTGCGTTCTCAAACCCGCGGAGGTATGTAAGTTTCAGGAAGTAATGACCGTGCTCAAACCCGGCAGACGGGATTCCGCCGGTAGTAATAACCTTCTTCATCCTATCTTCCGCTTTTGGCCAGTCAGTAAAATCTTCCGGTTTTGGAAACTTATACTCTTTATACTTCCCCCAGTCATCTATCGGATGCCCGGTAACCTGCCCGTCAAGATATCCACCCGGAAAGTGCCACTCGCACCCCCAGCGGTCGGTCATCATATGTTCGTTCTTACGTTCCTCCCCGCCGGTAGGGCCAAGCCGGACATATTTACATCCTTTGGCTAGGTTAACAAAAAACTCAGTATTATTATTATAAAGCGTTTTTATTACATGCACCCCGGCCTGTATACTCCCATCCCCGCGGCCTTCCAAATTTGCAAGCCAGCTTTCATACTTAGTTACCATAAAAATATCTCCTTTTCTTTTACGCAATAACTCTTCTTGTGTTTTTTGAAGATAACACCCGGTATGCTTCAATTACTAAAACTATGCTGAGAACAAGCAATACTATACCCACCACTCCGGAGATTATGACATCAGGTTTTACAGTCACTCCGGTAGAGAGTGAGGGAAGCACTTTAACAAAATCTCCAACCTGCACAATCAATGACCATAATGTCATTGTTAACATAAAAATCATGGGTAGTATAGTAAACCACGCAGGTTTTCCGGTTTTTACTAACCACACGGATAACGCTAGTAACGTTAAACTCGCAAGTAACTGATTACTCGTACCAAAAATCGGCCACGCAACAAGATACCCTTTCTCCTGGGTTAACATCAGAAATATTACAGGAAGTAGTAACGTCAACACCGTTGCTGCGTACCCGCTGAGCACTGATTTCCAGCCAAGCAGTTCCTGCAGGATATACCGCGCTAACCTCGTGCAGACGTCCAGAGTGTCATACACAAACGTTGAGAACGCGAGTAATGCAAACGGTAATGCCACACTGTACCCTACGCCCAACATACCAAAATATTTTGCGATACCGTTAGCGTATATCATGTTAGGCTCTGACTTCAGCATTTCATCACCCGGTGCAAGCATCATTACCGTAGCTAATGCCAGTACCGCGACTAACCCTTCCAATAACATCGCACCGTAACCCACTAACAGCGAGTCAGGCTCTTTCATCAACTGTTTTGACGTAGTGCCGGAACTTACGATCCCGTGAAAACCTGAACACGCACCGCAGGCAACGGTTATAAACAGTATAGGGAAAATTAGTTTGCCGTTAGCTGCGCTCTTTAACCCGTCAAGGTTTAACGCGGGATATTGTATTGTAAACCCGCCTAGTATTGAACCTATAAGCCCGACTGCCAAGGTTAGATACAACAACCACCCGCCAAGATAGCCACGTGGCTGGAGTAATAACCACATCGGTATCACCGACGCTATGAAACAATATATTAGTAATATAACATCCCATTGTTTTGCATTAACCCCGGAGAGAGCCGAAAGAACACCTTCCGGCATCCGCGGGCCAAGCCAGATTACCAGCAATACCAAAGGTATAAACACTGCCGTAGTGATCCCAAGATTTGCTTTAAACTTATACAACAACACTCCCATGAGCACGCTTAATCCGAGGTACAGGATTGACGATGCAGCAACCCCGGGCCCGTATGCAACATTATCCTTTGAAATAATACGGAATGTCTGGGCGGTAACATCGGTGAACGCTATTATGACATACACCAATGCCAGCCATACAAAGATTAGGAAAAGTATGTGCGCGGTCTTTGACATATTCTTACGCACAATTTCACCGATTGAGGACGCTTCATTTTTTATTGACGCAGCTAACGCCGTAAAATCGTGTACTCCGCCGATAAAGATTGAGCCTAGTATTATCCATAACAATGCGGGAAGCCACCCAAACCATATCCCCGCAAGTATCGGCCCAACGACCGGCCCCGCAGCGGCAATCGCGGAAAAGTGTTGTCCAAGTAACATAAACGGGTTTGCCGGGACGTAGTCCACACCATCATTTATTTTACACGCAGGGGTAACACATTTATCATCAAGAACTACCGTTTTTGCTAGAAATGCACCATAAAACCGGTATCCCGCAATAAATACTAATAAAGATACAAGTACTACTGTTACTATCATATAAGTTAAATCCCCTTTCCTTTATTTCTTTGATATATAATTCTACAAAATTGTATAATGTTAACTATATAAATTGTGACCACAGTTTTTTTAAGGAAGAAGGAGAATATTTACATGATCAAAACAAAGATGTCAGTTTATTTGATTACAGGAATCTTACTTACATCATTTTTTGCGGGGACTACCCTTACTGCTGCAGAGAATGAAATCTCATACCCCCGCGCGGACGGGTATTACGGTATATGGTACTATAACCAGCGTTCAACAGATGTTTATAAATACAAATACAGCGGCGGGCTGGCAACGTATCCGCAACAGATGAACCCATTTGCTGTGTATTCAAAAGAAGCGGATAAAACATTCTTCACTTACGGCGGGACTACTGTAAAAGATAATAAATCAGGTAAACGCTCAATCCTTCATATGGTAGGATACTATGACCATAAGACCGGGATGGTACCTAAACCCGTGATTTTACTGGACAAAAAAACTGGTGACGCACATGATAACCCTATTATCAGTATCGACGAGGCAGGATATATCTGGATATTTTCGAACTCCCACGGTACCAGCCGCCCATCGTTTATTAATAAAAGCGCAAAACCGTATGATATAAGCAATTGGATACACATTTCTACCACCAATTTCTCGTATGGCAGCATTTTTAACATCCCCGGGGTTGGGTTTGTATTTCCCCACACGAACTATGAAAAAGGCCAACGCGCGTTATATTTTATGAAAAGCAAAGACGGTATCACATGGACACCGAATACAAAAATCGTAAAATTTGAGAAAGGGCATTATCAGGTATGCTGGCATAACGGTAAACGTATCGGTACAGCGTTTAACATGCACCCGATCCCGCGTGGGCTTGATGCACGGACGAACCTGTACTACATGCAAACCGACGATTACGGCGATACATGGACAACAGTCAGCGGCGAAAAACTGTTAATGCCTCTGACTACTATGCAAACCCCGACGCTTGTACATGACTACCAAAAAGAAGGGTTATTAGCATACATGAAAAACGTGCAGTTCGATGCTGAAGGCAACCCCATAATTTTTTATCTCACAAGCAAAGGCCATGCGTCAGGCCCGCAGAATGATCCACGTATACTCCATACTGCCCAGTGGACCGGTAAAAACTGGGAAATCCGTGACGTTACGACGACGGATAATAATTATGACTACGGCCCGTTGTACGTTGAATCAGACGGCACCTGGCGGGTAATCGGCCCGTTTATCTCCGGCCCGCAGCCGTACAATCCCGGCGGTGAAGTTGTGATGCTCACGAGTACCGACCAGGGAAAAACGTGGACGAAAGTTAAACAGTTAACCACCGGCAGCGAACGTAACCACACGTATGTAAGGATTCCATTAAACGCGCATCCCGACTTTTACGCATTTTGGGCGGACGGCAACGCGAGGGAAGCATCAATCGCAGCGTTGTATTTCACTAATAAAACCGGGGATCACGTCTGGCGGTTGCCTCTTGAGATGAAGGACAACTTCGCAAAACCTGAGATCGTTAAATAACCCGGACGGTATTCAATTATGACAACTGATAATGACAAAAGTTATACACGGGCAGATGGATATTACGGTATATGGTACTACAACCAAGCATCTAAGGACGAGTATAAATTTAAGTATAGCGGTGGGCTTGCGACGTATCCCCAGCAAATGAACCCGTTTGCCGTATATTCAAAAGAAGTTGATAAAACATTTTTTTGTTACGGCGGGACAACAGTACGAAATAATAAAGATCAAAAACCATCGTTACTGCATATGGTTGGATACTACGACCACAAAACCGGAATGTTTCCTAAACCCGTAGTTTTGTTAGACAAAAAAACAGACGATGCGCATGACAATCCGATCATTAGTATCGATGGAGCAGGATATATCTGGATATTTTCCAATGCCCACGGTACCGGCCGCCCGTCGTTTATCCATAAAAGTGTTAAGCCTTATGATATAAGCAACTGGGCCCTTATTTCAACAACTAACTTTTCTTACGGCAACATTTTCAATATCCCGGAGGTAGGCTTTGTTTTCCCGCACACGAACTACGAAAAAGGTGAACGCGCATTATATTTTATGAAAAGCAAAGACGGGATCACCTGGACGCCAAACAAAAAAGTTGCAAAATTTGAGAAAGGGCATTACCAAGTTGTGTGGCATAACGGTAAACGTATCGGCACAGCGTTTAATATGCATCCGCTACCCATAGGGTTAAACGCACGGACAAATGTGTATTACATGCAAACTGATGATTATGGAGATACATGGACAACTGCTAGCGGTGAAAAACTGGAATTACCTTTATCCGCGGTACAGAACCCTGCGCTTGTGCATGACTACCAAAAAGATGGGGTGTTGGTATACACAAAAAATGTGCAGTTCGACACTGAGGGCAACCCCGTCCTTTTTTATCTTACCAGTAAAGGCTTTGAATCCGGCCCGGAGAATAATCCCAGGATTTTGCATACCGCAAGATGGACCGGAAAAAACTGGGAAATTCGTGACGTTACTACCACAGGCAACAACTACGACTACGGCCCGTTATACATAGAACCCGACGGCACCTGGCGCGTGATTGGCCCGTTCATAACCGGCCCACAGCCGTATAATCCCGGCGGTGAAATTGTTATGCTTACGAGTACTGACCAGGGAAAAACATGGGTAAAAGTCAAACAGTTAACCACCGGCAGTGAACGCAACCAAACGTATGTACGCATGCCATTAAATGCTCATCCCGGCTTCTACGCGTTTTGGGCGGATGGTAATGCGAGAGAAGCGTCTGTTTCAGCGTTATATTTCACCAACAAAACCGGTGACCATGTATGGCGGTTACCTATGGAAATGAAAGGCGAGTTTGCGAAGCCGGAAATAGTAAAATAATCTGTTAGTAACAGAATAATTTACAGGTTAAACACTTTCTCCGCGTTTTTATACGCAACCAATTCTTTTTGTTCACCTGTAATCTGGCTATACAACACCTTGTTATAAGCAGACCGGATGTAATAAAACGGTGCGTGTGAACCAAAAAGTATGCGTTCTGCCGGTACGCCGGTTTTCACAAAGTTGTATAACGTATCGCCGTTCTCCGTTGATGAAATATCGAAATACACGTTACTTGTTGTTTTTACAAGTTCCCGTGCTTCCGGAACGTACGCGCTTAACGCTACAATGTTAAGTGACGGATATTTATTAGCAACCTCGGATATATCTTTCCACGGAGTATCCGGTATTTTTGCTAATGGATGATGCGACCGCCGGTCTTCGTACCTTATATGAACCAGCAGCGGTATTTTTAGTTCTATCAACTTCCGGCATAATTCATCAACCCGCGGATCTGTGGCAAGCGAGTACCAATGGTAGTTCGGTATAACTTTTATCCCGCATAATACACTGGAGTATCGGCCAATAATTTCATGCCAGTTGTTAACCCGGAGGTTTACTATCGGGACAAAATGCAGGTGTTTATACTTCTTTACCTGTTGATACGCTTCTGTATTACCAAACTCGGGGTTAGGATAAAATACTGCGGTAGTTGAGGATATAATACCGGAACCAATATTTTCGTTTTTCAAATGCTTTACCATCTTCGCAGCGGTATCCTGTTCAAACTTCTGGAACGGCCAGTACCCGAGGTGGAGGTTAACGTCAATCACTTTCATATTAAGTTTCATATTTTTACCTCCAATAACTCTTCCGCGTTATACCGCAGAACCATTTCTTTTTCCTTATCCGTAATACTCGCACCGGTAATATTACCGATATTCGTTGCAGGATCACGCCCGCCGGCACCATAGAGGTCTGACCCAAACAATATCCTGTGCGCCCCGAGCTGTTCCACTGCGTGTTCAAGCACCCCCGCTACCGGCTGTGCGCCGGAAGTGTCAGTCCAAACATTTTTATGGCTTTTGATAGCGTGAATCCCGCGGTACGCACCCCCGCGGAGATGCGCCATAATAATTTTGTTTTTGGGAAACCGTTCCGCTAATACCGCAATGTCGTCAGGATCGTTTTGGAAAGTACCGGGGTTAGGTTCTCTTGTAACAATATCAGTATTCCACGAGTGGTGAAGCAACGGTCTATTAAGTTCAAGCAGTCTTTTCATTATATGACCCAACTGCGGATTAGTGGCATTCGCTGAGATTTCTAGTTTTAATCCTTTAAACCCATGCCCGCTAATACAGCGGTCAAGTTCGTCGAGGTTAAACTTTTCGTCGTTCATAGGGTTTAGGAAACAAAAGCCAATATATTCTTTTGGATACTTTTGAACAAATGAGATTGTTGTATCATTAATCTTCTGTATCTGTTCTTGAGTAGGCTGCGCGCCGGAACCCAGGACATCGCTTAACTGTACAGTAAGCGCGATCCCCATCGGGCGGACATAATTCAGGTGAAGTTCAGGATTATCATTTGCCCGAAGGTGCACATGGAAGTCAATAATTTTCATTTTACATATCCTATCTATTACTTAAGTACTACGGTCTTTATCTCCCCAACCTTACCGCCGGAGTATACTTTCTTACCATTAATTATTAATTCAATCCCATCCACCATATATGCAGCAGCAGGAGTATCAAACTTTTTATCTGAATAAGTTAATACCAGCACCGTACCGTTGAACTCCACATTATTATACTTCATCACACACGGGCTTGAGTAGGACAAGAGTATTAAGTCCTTACCGTAAATTATACCCGCACAAGTATTCTCCCCTGTTGTACCTACTTTAATGCCCTGTGTTTTCTCAACCACATTTTTACCTGCAGATAAGGGTTGTATAATTGTCTCAGCATGCATCGGGAGCGGAGTTTTATAACCATACACAATCTCGTGTGAAGGCTGTATCCCCAACCATGCGTACCATCCCCGGATAGGTTTCTTTTGCCCGATAATATTACGGAACACATAGTTTACCGCTTTCTCCTGGCCATCGGTATGAACCGGTATAATTGCGACATTTGAACACTTATCTTCCTGTGTCACCACAACATCACCAGGGAAGGTTTCAAGTTTCACCGCACGGACTGTCTTCTTACCTTTCTTATCATCCTCTAAAACAGGCGCCGGGCGGAATATTATCTCTACTCCGTGTGTACCGGTCCCAACAATTCTATCGAACACAACTGCATACCGCGATTTCAGGTACACAACACAGCGTTGATGCTGGACATCACGGATTGACGATGCAATATCCTCCTCCCGCGTATGAGTTTTATTCTCCCACACCTGCGCACCACGAGGCGAGTACGCGCGGCGGTACCATCCTACCGCGTAGTCAAACTCTGTGTTATAAACATACCTGCGGTCAGGGTCGGGAATATCTTCATTCGGCCCTAAAGCGCGATGCTGACTTAACCCGTCGATAACAACGCTGTTATGCGACCACGTGCCGCGCCAGTAGGGTTCGTATTCGTTATGATTGTACGAATAAATCCCGGGATCACCGATAACTTCACGCCCGCCTGCGTATAACACAAAATTAAGTTTATCCTCATGTTGATGCCCCGTACCGAAATTCCCAGCGTCAAAGATCAGCATCTGCGCCTCAGCACCCCATTTATCACGCATCACACAGTAGCCCGCGTGGGTAAAGTCGTGGGATAACCCTTCCGGAGGACTGCCGGTTTTACCGTTGCTTCCCATCCAGCGGAAGTCGGGACGGTTAAACACTTCCGCACCGGTATCAAACAACTCGCCTATCCTTTGACGATTAGGGCTATTATCATTAAGAAACGGCAGTGTCCCATCGGGATATACTATATGCTTAAACACTTCAACCCCGTTTTCGTACTGGTTTAACAAACTTTGCGGTAACGCAGTATGTGTATGCACAGCAAGACGTAACGCTGATGCAATACCCATCAACGGGAACCGGTGATAACCCGTTGAACACTCGCTCTGGAAACCGTCCGGGAGGAATAACCGCGAATTTATTTCTATCAACCTATTCATTGCGGTGTCGAGAAACAACGGGGATAACAGTAATTCAGGGAACAATAATGCTGTGGTTAATAAGCCCGAACTTTCCACCTGTAACCAGTTACTTCCCGGTGAAGCGTACATTGAAAGATACTTCCCGTGGTCAACCATTGATTTCGCCATGTTAAACAAACACTCTCGTTGGAATACCGGATGTTCCGCAAGGCTGAGCAGTGCAACTGTCCATTTTTGTCCCGCACGGCCCCCGGCTTCCAGCGTACGCCATTGCGCGTTGGTACGGCTAAACGTCATAGGGCTCGTTGTATACCACGAGTTGAATATCCGGCAAAAACTGGTTATATACTTTTCGTTTTGAGTTGCGGTGTATGCATTAATAAGTGTCCACATCCAGGGATGAGCGTTCATCCATACACGGCTTTCAATATCATCGTCAACGATCAGTGACCAGTCAATTTTATTGCCATACTCGTACCGGCGGTACATATGCGCTTGAAAAATAAAAATGTTGTTGCAGATATCATCGGCTTCTTCTATGTTAACAGTTTTATTAAAATGTACGTCAGGCCAGTTTTGCGATTTCCCAAATTTATGTACTAAATATTTCACGTACTCTATCTTCGCTTGAGCTATGTTTCCGGCAACTACATTGTTCTTGACCTCCTCAAGCCCGGGATAGCCAAGGTTGAGTTCAGAAAAAAAGGTTGTATCGCTAACACCTATTTCCGTAGAAACAGGAATAAACGGTTTCAGTTGTTCCTGTACATCAACGCTGCATTTACCGGAATACGTTGATGCTAATCCTGACGCAGTATTACCCCACAGGCACGCGGTGGTATAAGCAACCGACCCGTGAGATGCAAGAGGTTTTAACGCTTCCGCTGTTACAAACATAACGCTTATCCCCGGGAGAAAATCGGGATTGCACGCATTATTCCCTTTACCTACAAACACAGGAAAAACCCACTGTAATCTTTGCGCTTGAAGCACGCATAAGTATGCAACGCCGCTAGATTTACCTGCACTGCCTGGGTTTTTGAGATACATCAAACACTTCGCCTGGCGGGATATTATTAACGGTATTGTCCATAACCCAAGGCTGTGTATTTCCGGCGCGGGCAGTGGTGTGGTATCAACAAATATTTTAACATCATCCGCGAAACTTTGGTTGTCCCAGGACGGCAGGCCGTCATTATCGGCAATAAACCGTTCGAGGTTGGGATGGTTGAAATCAACCGTGCCTTTGGCTAATATTTCTGATATATCTTTCAGTGTTTCATAAAAACTTTTCGTCATATGCCCTCCATAATATTTCATAAATATTATACCTTTTTTCAAAACTGTACATAAACGCACAATTTGTATGTAGATTTTAGCAAGAAATACTTTATGTTAAGAAGCAAGGGCGTTTTAGGATGCCATCATAACCTGGTTTATGGAGCAGGGTGTATAAGGAATACTGTCAACGCAAATCATTTTCGAGTTCTTCAGACCATATTGCTTTGTGAAGTTCAACACTATTATTTAATTTTAGAATATCATGGCATAGGTTCAAATATTTTTGTAAGGAATCTTTGTCATTTGTTTTATGCATTGAATATAAATGATAGAAATATCCGGCTAACCTAAGTTTATTTTCTAATACTTTTTTGTTAATATTTAGATCTTGAAATATTGTTTTGTGATCATTTTGTGATAATGCAAATCCAGAACTAAAAACCAACCCATAATAAATATAGTCCTTCCCCATAAATTTATAAATTTTTTCTACAGGATTAATGTAATAGGGTAGTATATCTGTTATATCTAATATTAAAGTAGTTGGTATCAAAGACAGGGGAAATAGAATTAACAGAATTATAGGAATGTTTTTCATAATATTTCTGCCTAACATATATTAAATTGCCTTTAACATTCAATCAGAACCTGGTTCATGAAACAGTATGATGCTCCTATATAAAATGATAGCAAAAAATGGAAGAGATTGGATGCCATCAGAACCTGGTTCATGGGACAGGGTGTATAAGGTGCTTTTAAAAAAATGTCAACGCAATTTTAACTAAGCCATTTTCCCCGCCATGCCCCCATTAGATTTCCTGCCAGTGTTTTGATATACTATACGGCAGGAGGGACAAAAACAATATTTTTATGAGTTATTCATCTTATCTTTTTCATTCAATAATTAATACTTTGTTTTCTGTTCCTGGATTTATATTATGGTTTTTTACAGATAATATATTCGTCAATTTATTGAGCATATTGATTTTATCCGGTTGTTCCGTTGGTTTGTATATCAAAATGGGACAAGAAAGAGGGAAAATTCCTTTAATTATTACTACATTGACGATAATTACTTCTATTATTTGTTTAATTTACATTTTTAACACAAGTATAATTAGTAATGTTTTGTTATTTACTTTTTTTCTCTTCCCCTTTAATATAGGGATGGTTTTAGTTCCCCTAATAGATTTATCAAATATATTTATTTTCGTTATCTCCCTTTATTATATTACTAAATTTAAAACACGTTTAAGACGGATATATTTAATTTGGTTAACGTTAATTTTAGGCATTTTAATATTATTCCCCCAATTTCTCAGCGATAGTGACCTCAAGTTAGGTACCTAATTAACTATTAAGGAACTAGTACCATCACAGGGGGTACCCCCTGTGGCGCGAAAAACAAAAACCGGGTATAATAAATACCCTAAGGA
>JBBAAG010000070.1 GCA_041658405.1 Elusimicrobiota bacterium | reverse complement strand
CTGTGTATTAAACGGAAACACGGAGTAGGTACCGAGAGCTCCAACTTTTACGGTTATAACATTCATACGGCTATCAACCACACCCCCAATAATTCCCCATTGCGTACCAGTCCAATAAAATACACGTAGTTGTGATTCATTGATCTCCAACTCATTTCCGTTAATGGATTCAGGTTTACCATCATCATCATTATCGAGATACAAAAGCGTTAAAGTTGCAGGCTGACTAAACACCTTATCTCCGGGACCGAACTCATACGCAATCACCGGTATCCCGGCATTTACTGAGGTATCAATAGTACCTGTATTCCTTGAAGATGGCACCTCATCCGTGTTTTTTGTTGTGATAGAATAACTCGTGTATTTATCAGTTTCTGCGGTTACTACAATTTTTGTCTCTCCATCCGAACAATTACCATCACGTAGGATAACTTCCCCGGTACTGCCGGGTAATGTATTAACAGTATCACTGACAACAATCTTATGCGGTGACGATACATTCAAAACATTACCCGCAATAACGGTATCACCCGTACTGGCAACCGCATTACCTGCGGTATCATATACCGCGATATAGTAATACAGTTCAGTTTTATGACTGACACCATTAATTTCAAACTCTTTTATACCAGTACAATTAACCGCATTGCCGTATGTATGTGTGTGGGTTACCGCCGTCTCTCCATCCAGGAAGTACACCAAAGTTACGAATAAGACACCGTTATTATCATCAGCTGAATAAACAAATTTAATTTTATTGTAAAACATATTTATCTCACTAATAACCGTATGAGTCAACACAGGCATTGATACGTCAGAAGATACTGTTAAAACATCAGATCCCATCATATACCCGGTAATATCCTGGACATATAATTTAAAATAATAAGTCTTTGTATCATCCACACCTTTGACAAACCCCGTCGTACCGTTGTAGAGAGTAATAACTTCATCATACCCAGAATCAATTGATGTAGACATAAACACCTTGTATCCCAGAATATCAAGTTCGGTATTGGGAGACCATGCAAGCATTATTGTCCCTGTACTGCGGGTGAATGGATGAGAAAATACCCACTGCGGTTTCAATGGTACAGTATTACCCGTAAAACCGCATACTTGTAAAGTACTGATATTTAGTACAAACCGTGTATCAAACGAACTATTCCCAATATCATCATACGTTTTTAAAGCCCAGTAATATGTATCCCCGGGTATTAATCCGGAAATCTCAACCCCAAGTTTTACGCCATATCTAACCGTTGTACTGATAACAACCTCAACCTTTATATGTTCAACACTTACCGTCGAGAACGTTATTCCGTACCTCTCCGTAACAATACCGGTACTTATACTGATACCCACCGCAGATGATGATATGAATCCCCACCATGCGGAATAGTTACCAAACGCGGATAATGAGATTGTACTCCCATAAAGTTCATACTTACCATTTGTGACACTGCCAAAAGTTCCGTCATCCCCCGGCGCGGTCCATGTTAAGTACGCCATACCATCTCCAACTGATGAAGAAACTATAACCTCTAAATCCGTAACCTGCCCCGGTGCAATACCATCATTTTGTTTCCCTTTTGTAGGTATCGCGTAAACACGCCAATCAGTTTTAGCAATACCAACATCATCTGTATCAGATGACGTTATACTTCTCCCAAGCGATTTTTCAGTATTCCCGCCAGCCCAATCTGCAGCATACACTACACTTTTATCAGCACCTGACCATTGATGGTAAAACATTGCATCATCCCATATATTGTCCCAGAAAGGTTTTATCCCCTGTGAATACGCAACAAAATCCACTAAATTTCCACCGTTATCACGAAGAATTACTACGCCCTCAAACCCGCGAAGGTCAGCCTGTTCTAGATGCGCTACAATATACTCACCTGCAGCAATACTTATCTCCGGAAAGGTTTTGATTATTGATTGGCTTTCACTTCCTGATTTTATCCCGTATAATTTCCACCCTGATAAATTCACAGTGCTTATACTTGCGTTATACAATTCAACCCAATCCTTACCATCTGAACTCAACGGAACAATTTCATTGATTCTTATATTAGATCCGGCAATATCTGCCGCTACTGCCGATACCGTATTTGATATCACAGCATAGTTTGGCTGTTCATCTTCTGTTACTACCGCAACAAAATATGTTACACCCGGCTGCAGCCCGCCTATCTCATAACTCTCAGTTTCCCCCGAACCTTTTGGTAACCAAAATATATCATTAGCAGTATTATCTACTGACGCGTTATAACAATTATTTGCTTTCTCAATATCCGCGGAGGTTACTATCATATAAGTCGCATACCTAACAACGTATCCGCTTGCAGTATTAACAGTCCCGTCGTCCCCCACTGCCGTCCACTTAATCTTCACTGTTCCGCGGTTATCACCTTTTCTACAGTGTAAATCAGTAATCTTTGACGGGGCTGTAGTATCAGGTATTCGATTTTTCTTTCCCCGTGTGGGTAATCCCGGTGTCGGTGTTTTGGATAAGTGCCACTCAGTTTTTGATGGATTAGTACCGTCTGTAGAATCAGCATCACGCGATAATGCAGTATTTCTACTGCCATACTTATAATTTACCACCCAGGATTCGATCACCGCTTCATCAATAGTTTTCAACCCATGCCACTGTCCTGTTGATACCGCGAGATTGTATACCGACTGAAACGATGTTTTATTAGTCAATACACCATTCATATTTGCCCATGCAACAAAATCCAGCAGCTGCCCGGTATTTGATTTCAGAAATAAGCAATTATCACCGGAACTCAAACCATTTTTGTCAGTATAAATTTCGTAATACCCGTCTACAAACATTGGGTTAGACATATTACGGGGATAATTAAACCTTAACACAAGATACGACGTTGCGGGTAATGTCCAGTCACCCTCAAACTTTTCAAGGTATACATAACTGCTATACGCTAATTCATAGAATTCAAGGCCATATAAGTTAATACCATTCTCCGCAGGATTATATATCTCCACCCAATCATACCCATCGGAACTGGTTTGTTCCACCGCGAACTCATTAATTCTTAACTCATAACCCGTTAAGCCGGGTTCTGGAATAACTACCTCCGGAGGATAAGAAACGCTATTCGTAGATTTTGGAGTGGCATATATGGTATTACCATCTGCATCCGCAGAATTAAAATATTTTTTGTTGTTAGAAGCCCAGTTTGACGATATATCACCGGGAACACGCGTATTCACGCGTTCCATTGACTGTTTAGGCACTGTATTATTACCGCCATACCATGACACACATTCACAATTAACAGTATCAACAACATTTCCTGCGGGACTATACAGTACAAGTTTTTCACCGAAGGGGTTGTTACTAAGACTTACTCCTGCAACTATATCCGCCGTAACTGATGTTGCTGGTTCTGTATCTTCTATCAAATAATACCCGCCAGCAGAAATGGTACCCGTGAGTGTTATAGTTGACGTATTACTACAAAACTTCCATCCAGTAAGAGTAACTTGATTTGTAGTATTATTATAAAGTTCAACCCATTCATGCCGGTAATTCGCATCGGTACCCATCCATGCAACTTCGTTGATCACTAGATCAAGTACTTCAAAATTAACACTAGGCGGGTGGTCATCTGTAATCAACCGAAACGCAACATCGCGCTGGTACGCCGTTCCTGTTTCTGTGAGTACCTGCGTAGATTCGATGTATTTAACAAAAGTCCCTCCTAGTGTCCCTCCGTAAGTAGATGTATTGTACCTATTAGTTACCGACGTACTCCCACTGTTATTAGTTAATACATTAAGAGTATATGCATTACCAGTACCATAACTACCCGGTGATTTTAATGTAAGAAAATATTTTCTGTCCTTACAAAAAACCCGGCCGTAATAAAATTTTTGTGTAATCCATGAAAACGCTGTGGCAACCTCACTGGCAGCCGTTACCGGGCCGCTTTCTATCAGTATTGAATAATTATCCGGTCCACGAAGGTCGTAGTATAAAATATCAACCGGTATCCCCGATTTACGCAAGTATACAGAAAAACCTGTGAATTCCATGGTACTACTGTTTATTGTAAACGAATTCCCTGTTTGTGTTGCCCCTGAAATCTGGTATCCCGTTGACATACTGGTATTTGATTGTGTAGCATACGCATAAGGATTACCCCAAAATACCCCGTCTGTGAATTCCAGAATAAATACGGGTTGCAGATCCAATACCATCCAAGCTTGTGTGTTACCAAAACCATAACCCAAAACGTTCAAGCTATAATCTGTTTCCCCGGAAGACGGTATACTGTTATTATTGGGATACGTGGCATACGGGATTATGTAAGTTGAAGAATTAACCTCATACGGCGCATTTTCAATTGTTGTACTGATAACTACATGATACACCGCTCCGGAGGTGAGAGCAGTATTGGGAAGGTCAACAATAAACCATTTATTATTCCCGGTATCCGCTCCGGCTGCAAAATCAGTTGAGCAAACCAGTGTGTAAGGCACCCCGGCATTGTCATTGTATAGAGTAAGTTTATAGTACCTTAACTCTGCAGATGGATATTTAAGGTATACATGCACTTTATCAAGAACACTATTACCCGGGCAATGAAAACGATATGCTATAAGTTTATTGGACGCATCCAACCGAAAAGTATCAGACGTATGATTGATAACAAAACCATTGTCATCATAACCATAACTCCCGGCAGGTAGGTTAACCGTTGTAACAAAAAATATTGAAATACACAGTATTACTGTTTTTAACAGCAGCGACTCGCCCAGCATTAAGTAACCCCAAGTACGAACTATCCCCGAGTGTAAATATTCTCCAACGCGATTTCAGGTTTCATCTCGTCATCATTACTGTATTTATCTTTTATTTCTTCAATTTTATCAATTACCGAAAAAAACGCTTCCGCAACGTGTGAATCAAAATGTGTACCGACCGACACCTTAATTATTTCAACCGCTTTTTTATTTTCGAGAGCAGGTTTATACGGCCTCCGTGAGATCAACGCGTCGTATACATCAGCTATTGCGGCAATACGCCCGACTATCGGAATTTCTTTACCCTTCAACCCCTGTGGATACCCTGACCCATCAAATTTTTCGTGATGCGTCAACGCAATCTCCTGCGCCATTTGTATCAACGGAAAACTTGACCCTGCAAGAATTCTCGCACCGATGATCGTATGTTTTTTCATGATCTCAAATTCTTCCGGCAACAACTTCGTGGGTTTCAGCAGTATATTATCAGGGATACCGATTTTTCCGACGTCATGCATTGGCGACGCTTGTTCCAGCATATCAAGCTTCAACCCTTCCCATCCAAGCTCCTGCGCGATCAACCTGCTGTATTTACTTACACGCAAAATATGTTTCCCGGTCTCGTCATCACGGAATTCCGCGGCACGGAGCAACCTATTAATAATGTCCTGATGAAGCTTATCGATGTTAGCTAAAGCATCCTGCAACTCCTTTGTACGCTCATTAACCTTATTCTCAAGCTCATTCGCATGCGTAAGCAGGTAGTCAGAGTACTCTTTTGTAGCAAGAATATTACCAACCCTTAACTGGAGTTCAAGTTTTTCAACGGGTTTATTAATAAAATCATCCGCTCCAGCAGTCAAAGCTTCAATTCTAACCTCACGGTCGGAAAGGCCTGTCATAATGATTACAGGAATACCGTATTTCGATTTAATTTCTTTACAGAGATCTATACCATTAACGCCAGGCATCATGACATCCACCAAAACTAACCCCGGTTTTAAGTCAGAGATCATGCCTATAGCACTCCCAGGATTTGTGGTAAATACAGTATCATACCCTTTTGCGTTTAAGCAGGCTTGCATCAACTCTGCTGACTGCCTATCATCATCTACAATAACAATTTTTGTTTTCATATACCGTAATTTCTTCTAATAATATTTTACATAAAGAGATATGCCTGCGCAATAACAAAGATAGAACCCTACTCGTACCGGAGTGCTTCTATAGGATTAAGTTTTGCCGCTTTCCTTGCAGGCTGATACCCGAAGAACACACCGACTAACGCGGAGAATAAAAATGATAATACTACAGAACTCAGTGAAACGCTGGTCCGCCAGTTTAGTAATAACGATATTGCCCAGGAAAAAAATGTTCCCAGTATAATCCCCACAATCCCGCCGGTAAGGCTTATTACGATAGACTCCGCGAGAAACTGCAGCATAATATCCTTTTCTTTTGCACCCACCGCCATACGTATACCGATCTCGCGGGTACGTTCAGTTACGGATACCAACATAATATTCATTATCCCGATCCCGCCGACAAGTAAAGAAATTGATGCTATACTTCCCAACAATAACGTCATCACCTGCGCTGTGGAAGACGCCATGTTTGCGATATCTGTCTGGTTGCGTATAGAAAAATTATCTTCATCCTCAGGACGTAACTTATGACGTTGACGCAGGAGGTCACGTATCTGCTCCTGAGCAGGAACCATAAGGTCTTGAGTAACCGCAGAAACCATAAAAGTTAACCATCTTGTGCGCCCGGCAATACGTTTTTGCGCGGAAGTATAGGGTATCATCACAACATTATCCTGATCCTGCCCAAACGAAGACTGCCCTCTGGGAATAAGCGTACCTATAATCCTGAAAGGAACCTTTTTTATACGTATAATTTCGCCAACAGGATCCTGGCCTGTAGGGAAAAGCCTATCCGTCACTGTTTTACCTATAACACACACTTTCGCGGCGGTACGCACTTCCTGTTCACTAAGAAATTCGCCGGTAAACAACGGCCAGTCACGGATACTTAAGTAATCGGCATTACACCCGATAATCGACGCTGACCAGTTAAGGTTACCATACACAATCTGGTAAGACGTTTGTACAGTCGGGGATATATATCGTACATAAGAACATTCCGATGCAATAGCCGCTGCATCTTCATCAGTCAGGGATACACCTTGTGCCGCTCCTAATGACACACCTCCACGGTTAGGGCTTGATGGTGAAATAAATAAGATATTAACTCCCATACTCGCAATAGATGCACGGATTGATTCCTTTGCCCCCTGCCCAATAGCTACCATCGTGATAACCGATGCGACACCGATTATTATCCCTAGTGTTGTGAGAAAAGTACGTAACATATTACGCCGTAACGCACGGAATGCCAGTTGCAGTACCAAATATAAACTCATATACTATTATTTACCTATATCCTGTTACATCTGTATTCAAAGACTTTATAACCTCAGTTGCAACTAATCTATCGGGGATAGACTCATCCAATACAATCTTACCGTCACGGAAGACGACTTTACGTTTAGCGTACTGCGCAATATCATGCTCGTGTGTGACAATAATAATCGTGATACCCTTATCATTAAGCGCTTGAAAAATACTCATAATTTCTACACTGGTACGTGTATCAAGATTTCCTGTGGGTTCATCCGCCAAAATTATCGGTGTGTTATTCACCAACGCACGCGCAATTGCCACGCGTTGTTGTTCACCCCCGGACATCTGTGTAGTATAATTTTTCGCGCGTTTTGCGAGCCCGACGACCGCCAGGGCTTCTTTTGCGCGTTTATGGCGTTCTACCTTCGGGACATTATTGTACATCATCGGCAGTTCGACATTCTCCAAAGCCATTGTACGGGATAAAAGGTTAAAGTTCTGGAATACAAAACCAATTTTTTTATTTCTAACTTCCGCTAACTGGTCTTTATTAAGCTTTGCAGCGTCTATACCATCCAAAAAATAACTGCCGCTTGACGGGCTGTCCAAGCAGCCGATAATATTCATCATTGTAGACTTCCCTGAACCTGACGGGCCCATGATCGCTACAAACTCATTACATTTAACTTCAAACGATACACCGCGTAATGCATTGACTTTTATTTCACCGATATTGTAAATTTTGTGTACATCAGAAATCTTGATTACTAAACCGTTATCCATATATTATTATACTACCTACCGCCTCCCACCGAGACCACCCGGCATAAATGGCGAGGATTGTTGAGAGGAAACTCCTGTATTGCCTTTAAGCTTACCCATATATTCTTCAGTCACAACATCATCTCCAGCTTTAAGGTTCCCTGACAATATTTCGGAATATTTACCGTCAGTTATTCCAATTTCAATTTCAACACTTACCGGCTTACCGTTACGCAAAAGCCATATCTTAGGTAATGGCTTCTCTACAAACGGTATACCTGTAAGATCCTCATTACCCGACATTCCTAACGGTTTATCTTCCTTTGTTTTATCTAAACCTTTACGCTTACCCGCGCCACTGCGTTCACCTTGACGTTGCTTATCAGTACTGCTCTTAGTAGTAAAAGGTGTAGCGGCTTTAGCAGCAGCTACTGCTTGAGTTGTAGTTGCAGACGATATTTTATTTGTATACAACAGTTTACTCTCTGTCCCGCTATTCCCTTCATTATTTGAGATATACAGTGCAAGAGGTTTATACCGTAATGCTGCATTTGAAATCTTTAACACCCCCTGCCGGCGGTCAATAACAATAGTAACATTAGCAGTCATCCCGGGCCGCAGTTTCATCTGTTCATTCCTCACATTAATAATTACGTCGTAGGTAACAACATTCTGTGTTACCGTAGGAGAATACCTTACTTGCGCAACGATACCTAAAAACTTTTCTTCCGGGAACGCATCTACGGTAAAGAACACTTTTTGCCCGGGCTTAATCCCTCCGATATCCGCCTCGTCTACTGACGCGTTAATCTGCATTCTCTTAAGATCATTTGCAATATTAAACAATGTCGGTGCGGACAAATTCGCGGAAACAGTCTGCCCGGGGTCTATTCTTCTTAAAATAACCACCCCGTCAATCGGGGAACGTATTATTGTATAGGTTAAATTTGTCTTCGCCTGGTTAAGGCTTGACTCCGCCTGTTTCTGGTTTGCCAAGGAAAGTTCGTAATCAGTCTCTGCAGTATCAAGCTCACTTTGCGCAACAAGTTGTTTCTCAAATAACGCTTTTGTGCGGTCAAGTTTGCGTTTAGCTTCCTTAACATTAATCTGTGCCTTAGTTAATGCCGCTTCCGCATTTAATAACTGCGCATTAAGCGTTGCGGGATCTATCTCCGCTATAATATCACCTTGCTTCACCAGAGAATTATAATCAACATTAACCGCCTTAATCCTCCCGGAAATCTGGCTGCCTACTTCAACAAGTGTGACAGGGTTTAACGTACCGGTAGTAATTATACTCTTAATAATATTCCCGCTGGCTATTTTTACGGTTTTGTACTTTACCTTACGGTTTTCCTGTTGTTTATAAAACAAAAACGCGGTAAAGCTTCCAACCACCAGAATTCCAGCTATTCCCCAAATAATACCTTTCTTCATTTACTTTTTATACTCCATTTCACCACTACTTTTTTCGAGATTAACTTTTGCAGTGTAATAATCACACACTGCTTGTATATAACTATTCTCCACTGAGAATAATGACACCTGTGCGTCGGTAAGTTCGATAATAGACCCCACACCGTTGAAGTACCTCGCATCGGCAAGTTCCAACGCTTCCTTTGCCTGTTTAACAATCCCTTCAGTTGCGCGGATACGTTCCACTGCTTCTTCTAACACAGCATAATCCTGTTCAATATCCAGGATAATTGTTTGTATCAACGTTTCCTGGCTAGTCCGTACATTCTTCAGGTTAGTTTCAGATTCTCGGTATGCATTAATTTTGCTGAACCCCGTGAATATAGACATATTCAGGGATAACCCCAGTGACCATGTTTCATTAAGAGGAAACTCGCTCCCGCTCCATCTATACCCCCCGCTGGCATTAAGTGTCGGTAAAAATGCACGGACACTATTCCCAAGATTGATGACTGCAATTTTTTCACGGATTTTACTGGATAACCAGTCAACACGTTTCTTTAACGCAGCAGATTTCAGTTTTTCAATATCTTTTACTTCTTGAATTTCAAAATTTATATTATCATCAACAACATAACTCTCATTTTGTTTAGTTTTACCAATAGCGTTATTCAACGTTATATTAGCCAGCCTCAACTTATTCCTAGCTTTAATAAAATTCAACTTTGCATTACTAAGGTTTACTTCCGCTTTTGTTACATCATACTTCGGACGGTTACCCACTTCAAACAACGCGCGTGCACGGCCTAGATACTGTTCCATCTGTACAACATTTTTTTCCTGTAACTTCAGCGCTTGTTGAGCAAGCAAGCAACTATAATACGCCTGGGTTACGTTAACCTCAAGATTTTGCTGTGTGTTCAACATATCAAGTTTTTGGAGTTCAAGGTTAAGCTTTGCAATTTCAATTAATGCAGGGACACGCCCAAAGTCGTAAACCAATTGTGACGCGTTAAGCCCGGCACTATAACTTTCTGAATCCTTTTTCTCTACCCCCCCAGCCCGGGAGTATCCGCTGCTTAAACTAAAGTCAGGCAGGTAATCTGCTACAGCTTTGTTATAACGGTTGGTATAAATCTCAATATTTCCTTTTGAAGTCTTTAATGACGGGTGATGCTTCACCGCGAACATAAGGCAGTCTTGAAGGGTTAACACCGTTGTAATCGTACCCATAGAATTATTAACGGTATCCGCTGCGGAGCATTGTCTTGCGACTAAACATAATACCATAACTACTGACGCTATCACCAACTTTTTGATCACAATACTGTTTCCATACCTCACTTTTTCATTTATCAAATCAGTAAATTCTATCATATTTAATTAGACATTTCCTTTACTCAATAAGTTTACATACTGTTTTTTAGCAATACACAATTTGACATTACTACAGTAATTAACATAGAATAACTATTGTTATGGAAGAAATACTTAAGTTTTTACACAAAATACCAATATTCAAACCATTGAATGAAGACGAACTAAAATATTTTGCCACACTACTCGAAGAAGAACATTTTGAAGAAAACAGTGTTATCTTTAAAGAAGGCGATCCCGGTGACCGTATGTACATAATAGAATCTGGTATTGTGGACATAAAAAAACTTATTCCCTCCCGTGAAACCGGTGAAACACTTACGCTTACACGGTTACACGCGGGTAATATCTTCGGTGAGTTCACATTATTTGACCATAAATCCCGTTCCGCAACTTCAATAGCGTTTTTTGAAAGCAAACTCTATTCGTTGAACACAAAATCTATTGATAAACTAGTAAAAGAACAACCTGTACTCGCGACAAAATTTTTTTTGCAGGTAATCACCGACCTGGTCTCCAAACTACGTTCAACAGATGATACTATCAAAGACTTAAGTAAACGCCTGTTAGGCATGTAAAAAACACATTTCCTTATATGCACACAAAAAAATATATTCGAACCGCACTCACGGTACTAACCTTTTTGGTACTAACCGCTTCACAGGGCTGTACCGAAAACCTGCCGGTACGTAAAACCACTGTCGCAGGGCAGTTTTACCCCGACAGCAAAGCGGACCTCGAACAAATGATTGAATATTTTATGTCCAACGCGCTGCAGAAGCAATTACCTGGAACAATCACAGCGTTATTATCCCCTCACGCGGGCTACATTTTCTCCGGGGGTATCGCTGCGTATGCGTATAATCAGGTAAAAGGTAAAACTTACGATACGGTAATTATCATTGGATTGTCACATAGATACTCTTTGGAGAACATCGCAGCTGTGTATCCCAAAGGAAAATTTGAAACCCCGCTTGGTTATATAGAAATAGACAATATCTTAGCCGAGAAAATAATAAACAAATCCAATAACCTTATAAAACCACTCCCTGCAGCACATAATAACGAGCATTCAATCGAAGTCCAGCTACCTTTTATCCAAAAAGTATTACCTGGCACAAAAATAGTGCCTATACTCATTGGAAACCCTGGAACAGATATTTCATCGCAGATCGGTACTGCAATCGGCGAAGCCGTTAAAGAAGAAAAGAAACGCGTACTTCTGATAGGTTCAACAGATATGTCACACTACCCAAAATATGAGGATGCGCAAACTGTTGATACCGGAGTACTAAAAGCATTAGAATCTTTTGATATAAACCAAATCAACAGTTATATCCGTTCAGTTGAGACAAAAAACATACCAAACCTCCACTGTGTTTTTTGTGGGGAAGGCGTGGTTTATGCGATAACTACCGCCTCCAAAGTTTTAGGTGCTGACACAA
Source organism: Elusimicrobiota bacterium (assembly GCA_041658405.1). Taxonomy (NCBI): domain Bacteria; kingdom Pseudomonadati; phylum Elusimicrobiota; species Elusimicrobiota bacterium. The sequence continues at coordinate 5,479 of JBBAAG010000070.1, read as the reverse complement.
TAAAAATCTTAACCTACGCGAACTCCGGTGACGTACCGAAGTACGGGAATAAAGACAGTGTTGTTGGCTATACCGCTGCGGTATACCTAAAATCAGGTAAAAAAAATATTATTAACAAAGGAGCACAACCTGTGATGAAAAAAGAATTTAGTGTATCCGTAGAAGCGCAAACCGAACTATTACGCCTGGCACGGGAAAGTATTACTCAGGCACTGGATAACAAACAAATGAAATACACACCAAAACTTGATGAACTAAAAAACCAGGCTGCGGTATTCGTAACCTTACGCACAGGCACTGGCCTCCGCGGTTGTATCGGCACCACAACTCCGCAAGAGGAATTGTACAAAGCTGTAATCCATATGGCACAAGCCGCTGCGTTTGAAGACACCAGATTCACTCCGGTAACCAAAGATGAGTTAACAAAAATATCAATTGAAATTTCTGTACTCTCACCGTTAAAACAATCCGCGGTTGATGACATTATTCCCAATAAAACCGGTGTTTTGGTACGTAAAGGTATGCGGGGCGGGTTATATCTTCCTCAAGTATGGGATGAAACCGGATGGAATACTGAACAGTTTATGTCCTCCTTATGCGCGCATAAAGCTGGCCTACCTCCGGATGCATGGAAAAAGGATGGGACGGATATTTATACTTTCACGGTATTCCCGTTTGAGGAACACGGGAAGTAAGTCTTAAAACTATTTCTTCGCAGCTATTTTTGCTTTAGCCGCTAGTTTCTGGCGTTTAACGCGTCTATGATGCCGTTGACGTATCTGAAACCTTCTTTTTGCCTGCGGGCTCTTTGCTCTGCTACCCATAATCGTTCAAACTCCTCCGTCTTTCTTAAGTAATAATTATTAATTCTCTACATTACTGACAATCATTCTATACTTTTAATCACTGAAAAGTCAACTCCCGAGGTGTAATAAGCAGTTGCTTAATAATTTTATGTATAATTAAACAAAGTTAAATTTAGTATGGAGGGATTACAAAATATGGATCAATTAAAACTAACCTTCCCCCCGGCGATACCGTTAATAGGCGATTATGGCCCGTTAATGTTTGGCGGATGCGGGTCAAAGTTCCGTGTAATAAAAACATCGGATGGCGAGCATAAAATAATCTGTGGCGGCGTTGGTGCTGAAACCGCACCGATACGGTTATTTGAACATAAGAAGGATTCGAAAAACCGTGACCAGTATGTCCAAACAAAAATATTAGTCCCGGAAACACCAGATTATATTGTAACGCCTACAATAATAAATTACTCCGGTAACGGGACAAACGATCTTATCCTTAATACCCGTAATTCGATACTCTACCTTGCCCGAGCAAAATCAAAAGAAATATTTCCAGAGTATCACCCGGTAGAACCCCTGCGCGATGTTGATGGAAAAATATTTTCAATTGAATACCGGCATCCTGCATTCGAAATGGACACACTTAACGGTTATATAGACGAAAGATTCTATAACTATTTGTTAGTTGAGGTTATTGACTGGTTTGGCGATGGAGGACGGGATCTTATAATCGGCGACCAAACTGGCGTAATATGGTTACTTGAGGACAAGTCGCAAGGCCGCGGAACTCCTCAATATACAGGGGAACACTACCATAAAAACAAGCGTAAAGATGATTCGTCCCTACCATCGTTTACATTATCCAAGCTTGATCCCTTAGCAAAAAGCGAAATATTCTCGCGTCCAACAACAATGCTTAAAGACCACGAAGGAAATGTCATACGCGTAGGTAAGGGCGTTTGGGGTGCAAAAGATATTGACGGCTTCTTTGCTAAACCGCATATCGTAGACTGGGATTCTGATGGTAAACCGGACATTCTCATCGCATGCGGCGACCGTAAAAAATCCGGGATCTTGTTTTACCGCAACATTGGGACTGCGAAAGACGGCACACCATTACTAAAGAACGAGGGGTTTTTATCAGACAGTGACGGTAATCGCATTTACGCATTTTTTCATGACTATATTGCAGCATTGGACTGGTTCAATGACGGGAAAAAACATTTACTTGCCGGTGATGGCGGTAAAATCAGGATTTACAAAAATATCTCACTGGATTTACACACACCAAAACTCAAGCTAGACAGTTACCTATGCCAGGAAAATGTTACTCTCTCAATGGCCACAAAACTAATAATCCGAGATTTTAACAATGACGGCCGTCCTGATATTATGGAAGGCGGCCACGGTATACAGATATGGTACAACATCAGTACTGACCATTCCAAACCCGTTTTCAACCCGTACCCCGAACAATTAGTTGATGATACAGGATCTCCGATCCACACGATTGGCGAGACTGACCCTACGGGATATGAAGAATTTACCAACGAATCACCTTTTATAACAGACTGGGATAATGACGGAGTTGACGACCTCATTATTGGCGGTGATACCGGCCATATATACTTTTTTAAAGGCCACCGAACTGAAGACGGTACGTTCCCAAAAAAATTTACCCCCTGCGGGCGTATAAAAGATATCAACGGCCACGAAATTAAGCATCACAACCGTGCGTATTGCTGTTTACTCGACGTTGATGGTGATAGCTTAGACGAATTGGTAATCAGTGGTGCGACATACCAGCTCGGACACAAGACTGACCCTAATCCAGGCGGAAAACTTGTATGGCACAAAATCATCCGTACACCGGGAACCTATCCTGTACTATCTGAACCACACCCTTTTATCGTTGATGGCAGCGAAGTATTAATAAAACAAAACCATAATTCTAGGATAAACTCCGGTGATTTTGATAACGACGGAAATATAGAACTTTTATTAGTAACCAACGCGCTGGGTAACCGTATTATACGTCATACTGACACTAACGGCATACGTGAATGGCATTACGCCGAGAGATTACCAAAAATGTTTTACTTCGGCTGCCCAGGCGACATTGACTGTGACGGATGGACAGAATTTGTTCATGGCGGCGGTGAACACGGCCCCGGGTTTTATCATCCTAACCCATGGAAAAGATAGTTAATAATACACGCATTACTTTATTCCGGCAAGTTCTTTCCGGCAATTAGTACCGCATATCTCGTGGAATAACGCCAGTGTTTCCCGTACAGTACGTTCAACACTCACCTGTTCAGTCATATCAAGTGCCGCACGGATCATTTTAACCCGGTTTGTTTTATTCCGGTAGTTATCAGTAAACTGTTCAATTGCTGACAGTAACGACTCTGAGGTAGGCTGGTCATCTTGATAATGTACCTGGAACCCGTTTGGCATTTTTCCATTATTATTCTCCCCATTAGCAAAAATAACGGATTCCGGTATTGCACCATCGCTGCACGCGATTATAATCCCGCCATTAAGCTGCGCTTTCATAAATCCCGTAGCAGACGCTTCTCTTCCCGCATCGGATATCATTATACTAGCATCCGCACCATGGAACATCTTGGGTGCTTCCCATACATTGTAATTATCCAACACAACAATTTGTTCTTCAAGCCTGGGATATACTGCCACCTGGTCCAGTAAGTCAAAAATAATCCTTCTGGAAAGATCATCCTGCTGATGTATCCTTCCTCCGATAATGATAGTAGCCTGTGTGGCAATCAACCGTTGCGCAAACGCACGGTTTTTAAGCATCTGCGACAAAATATCCATCCGTTTGTAACTCGTAATCCTGCGTGACCACACGATCATCGGCCTTTGTTTTGCAAGCTCACGCCATTTTGACCATAGTTTGTACCGGAACCACACCCAGTCCGCAAGTTCGTTCTTCATACGGTCTTTAACAGCAATAATTTCGTCGTCACTCATATTTTTGTAATTAGCCAACTCCGGGCATTGCCAGTATTTCACGCTGACACCGTTGGTAACCGTTTGAATTTTTTTTGCAAACTTCTTCAAGGTTGGCATCTGACGCATAACATCCCCGTGTTTTGCAGCAACGCCGTATACGCCTTCACATATGAATATCAACAACTGCGTGATATCAACCTTATGAAGTTCCTTATCTTCATGAAGTTTCTTGTAGTAATGAGGATCTATATGCACCTGTTTCAAAGTATCAATTGTCCACATTGGATGCGCATACTCTAACGGTGTATGGTCATTGAACACATACTTTGTATCTTCGAACAACGGATCATGCTGAAACTCGTCGGTAATCAACGCGTTATGCGCAAATATTGTTGGGGTTTCGCTCATCACAATAAAATCAGGTTTTTGGTTAAGATACTTCATTAACGTCAGCATCCCGCGGCCAAGCAGCCAGCTTTGTTTTCTCCTTGCGGTTTCTGCCCATTCCACAGGATCCGCAACTTTTGCCAATGCATCCTCTTTCCCGGGATACACACTGATATTAATCTCCGGCTCATCAAGAAAATACATCTTTGCGTTACCATACTCCGCAAGCCATACACGCGTAGGTACCGTTGTACCGTCATACATCTTAATATTTATGGTTGCAACTTCCTTCATCACCTGCCGCAGGTATGACGCTACTTTCACGCGTTCAAGATATAATTGTCCCCAGTTATACCACCGCTGTTTCCATACCCGGTCGTATAATAAACTCACGCCTATAACATTAACTCCAAGATTAGACATAGCAACCATACGTTCCCGCAGTAGCGGCCCGATTCCTCCAACAGAAGTTGACATTGCAGCATGCCGTGCAACATTGTGGTTAAACTGTTTATTGAGTTCATCAAGAATTTCAGGGGTGAGAGCAACTTCCATTGCAACTTCTACTACCGTCCGGCCTTTAAACTGTTCGATATTAACTTCTTCTTTTGACATCTTTACAACAACTCCGTCTTCTTATCCGCTAAGTGAGCACCAACAAAACTACACAAGTTGCTAATTATATAAAGAGAACACGCAATATTCAAGATTTACATTACAACATTATCTTATGATATACAGGCTCAAGTTACTATTTTTCACCTAACAATGCCAACGGAAACCGCGCAACCCGGATCTTAGCATACCTTTTTCTTACCCATGATTCGAACATACATAAAACCATCCCGTCATTCAGTTGAGTAAGACACGAGTACGCGCTTGGGCCGGGATATACAACTTTTTTTAGCGGCCAGGTTTTGCAATCATCATAACTAATCTGTATTGTCATCTTAATACGTTCTTTAGAATCTGCAGCGTTTGAAAACAGTATCGCATACGGTTGTTTTTCTTCACCGGTACGTATACGCAACGTACTTGCCTGGCATACAGGATCAGGTAAAGGCGTGTTATACTCTATCTTTGGCCAGGTAATACCTCCATCAGTACTCCACGCAAACGCGCGGGTACCGCATTTACTACTCCTGCTGTTCATCAGCAATGAACCATCAGATAGTTCTACCACCTGGCATTCATTCATCTTCGGGTACATCGTTCCTCCGAGGAGCCATGTCTTACCATGATCGTCACTATAGACAATATGTGAACCTCCATACCGTGTTTTCCCGTCAGATTCAACTTCACTATAA
>JBBAAG010000069.1 GCA_041658405.1 Elusimicrobiota bacterium | reverse complement strand
TTATACGTATCTCATCCTCTTTATCCTTAAGAAGTTCAGTCAACGCCGTCACTGTACGCGGATGATCAATCATCCCGAGTGAACGTATAGCGCTCCTCCGCGCATCCAAAAAAGTATCTTCATACGCAATCCTCAGAAGTTCTTCCATCACAGACGCGTCATTAAGTTTCCCGATCTCAGCAGCGGCGGTAGCAGCTACCTGGTTCTCCGGTGAGTCCATCAGGCGTAATAAGAACGGTGTCGCCTTAATCCCCCCGTTTTCCGCGAGGGAACGTATAGCGCGGCACCGTAACTGCATCGGCGAATTATTTGAGGAAGCAAGGGTTTGCCAAAGCAGCATCCTACGGTTTTCGTTATCATCCCGTAATTCATCAAGATGCTGAGCCCCCGCACCGGCTTCTACTGTATTTTGTTTTGTACTATCAACTTCTTTATTATCAACCATAAATTATTTCGCTACGATAATCGTTCCCGCAACAGTTTTATCGCCGATAACGAACTGGTAAATATAAATCCCGTTTTCCACGAAGTTACCATCCATATCACGGCCATCCCATACATCAATTGACTCAACGGTCCTCACTAACTTATTCTGAAGGTCATACACCTTAACCCAGTTACCTTCGGTTGTACCCTGAATACTCTGTGACAGCCAGTAATTATGTATCCCGTTGAAACACGCAAAATCATTACTCCCGTCATTATTCGGTGTAATAATTTTTTCCTTAGGTTTATACTGTTCCGCATTCCCGGAAAGGCTTACCGCAGGAAATATTCCGTATAACGAAAAATGCCCAACTTTTACAGTAACCGTATTTTTTGAGGGATTAACCACCCCGCCGACATACCGCCAATCATCACCGTCATACCAGAATATCTGTAACTTAGCCTCATCAATATCCGTACCATCAACAATCCCGTCGTCATCAACATCAAAGTATATAAGCGTAAGCTCTGCGGGTGAGGCCAACGTTTTTTGGTTCATATCAATCTCATACGCCGCAACCGGTAATACCGCGCCTTTAGTGATAATATCACTATTCTTTACCATAGGCAGCGCAGTAACATCTTTCTGCATAATTTTTATGGTAAAACTTGTATCACTAACCCCCGAGGGTAACTGTACTGCCATCTCACCGTCATCAGGATTACCATCAGCGATTGACACCCTCCCGCCTGTAGCGGCAACGGTTTTCTCTACACTACTCCGCCGCGTAACTTCATAATACTGCCCGGAACTCGGGCTCACGGTTTCATTACCATCACCATCCTGTGCAAAGATCTGGTACTGCACACTAGCGATTGCGGACGTAAACTCATCCGCCGGGATATCAACTGTATAAATAGTATCAAACGACACAAACGTGCGTTCCTTCTCCTCAGACGCTGTATTGTCAACATACACAAATTTATACACAATCTTTACAGTATCAACTATAACATCATCCACTACGCTTGCTATTATCTTAACCTTATTCCCCACAAGGCCAATATAACTATACGGCGTATGTTCTATAACAGGCGGCACATTATCAATCTTCCCGACATACACCAACCCTATACTATTCCACTTAATCTTCCCGGCTTCAACTGTAACATTAACCGTCTTTGACTGATACCCTCTGGCAGAAACCATCATCTCATACTCACCCTCAGCGAGAGCATAAAACCCGTACAACCCTTTTTTCTCAGGTTCACTTGACGAACTTGTATTTATAGAAGTATTCAAACTCAAGACCGCATTACCCACACGATTCTCCGCAACATTACCATAGCCCGTAGTTTCGTTATAAACATACCCGATAATCCATCCGGAGGTAACATCCACAACAACCTCAATCACTTCTTCCTCACAGATATTCCCGCAGTCATCCACCGCGGAGAATACAACGCTATACTTCCCATCGGGAACAACTTCATCACTATCATTCCTGCCATCCCAGGTTTCACTATTCCTCCCGGCGGTACGTATAACATCACTGACTATTGTCTTCACAACAACACCCGAATCATTCTTTACCGATATTGTAACCTTCGCAGTTTCGGATATTGCGTACATCACCACCGTAGAATCATACGCACCATCATTATTTGGTGAAATCGCGGAATTAGTTACCGTGAACGAACTAACTTCCGGAGGTGTGACATCAATCTCAACCTCAACATCCCTTGGGGTTGATACATTAGCATCTGTATCCACAGCAGTTATCCTAACAAAATACCTACTGCTGTTGATGATAGGATCGTTAGTATCATCCAGCCCGGCCCAGACCTCATAATTCTTCCCAGCCGTCCGTGCCTGGTTCTCAATGATTGTACGGACAACTGTATTCTCATAATCCATAACCTTAATCGTAACATTCCCCGCAGGGCTTAACGTATAATATATCGTCACCGCATCCTTTAACCCGTCATTATTCGGTGAGAACACCGGTGGTACTGCTGCAATCTCGGATAATGACACCCCAACTTTTTTACAGAGAATACTCACCTGATTATTCCCTGCTTGAGTAACATTCCCGAGATTATCCACGGGCATAACGACATAATAATACGTCTTATCCTCCGTTAACCCCGTCCCCGCATCAATATACCCTGCCACCGCGCTTTCATTCCCGGTATTAATCTGTATCCCAACACTTGTCATTACTTCCGAACGGTAGACCTTATACCCGCTTATCTGTCCCACAGTATCACGCGCAGAAGCCCATGAAAGTTTGATATCCCCCCCGCTTTCCAGTGTCGCGGTTAAGGACGTAATCGGCTGTGGCCCGGCGGTATCAATATAAAACGCGCGTGCAGTAGACCAGTTCCCTGTATTCCCCACCCCGTCTTTTGTACCAACACGCCAGTAATAAGTTCCTTCCGTAAACGCATATGACGGCTGATATTTTGTATTAACAATCTCCGCTGCTGTTAAGGTTAACACAGAAACTTCGGGTGAAGTGAACCCCACAGCATTATCTATCTGCAGCATATACGTACACCCTGACGGGTCACTCACAGCACTACAGGTAAAACTTACCTGACTCACAGTGAACAATGCTGCGTTTGCCGGGTATATAAGTGACGGCACTAATGGCGGTATATTGTCGTACTTAAGGGTAAACAAAGTCACAGCCTCTGACCAATTCCCTGCATTATCCCGTGTTTTTACACGCAGGTAACACGGCTTCTCCGCAACGGCAGGCATTGCAAAATACTTTACCGGCGCCTGGTTAACAATAGTTTGAACATTCCCGGGATCACCCGCAGAACTCGTACCCCAGTACACTGCGTACCCGCTGACACCGGTCCCTGCATCATTCGCACCGGTGAACTCAAAATACGGCCCGGCATCAACTTTCTGCCAGGTATCATTTGCGATAACCGTTGTTTTAGTATCACTCGCCCATGCCTGAATACTTGTAGGATTAGTCGGTGGCGTAGTATCCGTACCCGTAACGTTCAGAGCAACACTCCGTGCTGCACTCCATGAACTCGAATTCCCTGTATTATCATATGCGGCTACACGCCAGTAATAGGTACCATTAGCCAAACCAGCAGTTGGTGAATACGTAGAAGCCGTCAATGTTCCCTGGTTAATAACCAATGACGTGAAATCAGGATTATTATCTACCTGCAATTTATACTTAACCCCGGAAGGATCTGTTACATCAGACCAGTCAAACACAGGCACGCTGCTCGCTAAACTCGCAGCGTTAGCTGGGGATACAAGTGTAGGCACCGCAGGAGCTATAGTATCCGCTGAACCAAGCGTATTTGTTGCAACAATAACTGAGGAATAAGACAATGTTTCCGGTGAGACTGACTTATACGCGTCTACACGGAAATAATACGCTGTCCCGGCTTTTAACCCGGAGGCAGTATACGTAGTTACCGTAGTTTTTGCGAGGTATCCTCCATGTGCTTCCATCACGGTAACATGGTTTTGCGCATTCGTAGTATTCCCCATACCGGAAGCAAAAGATAATCCTAATTTTGTGCATTTAACATCCGTAGTTGCGCTTAGACGGTACGCCCCGCCTGTGCGGTACGCACGCCAGCCATGCGGGTTATGATACGCCCCGGCGGTATCATACCACCGTGCGAAAACATTTTCGTATATCCTATTATCCCCGTCAAAGAAACGAAAACTATACTTATGCAGTTCCACCGCCGGTGAAAGTGTTACCCACACATTCGCCTGTGCCGCAACCGGCGCACTTGCGTATGTAGTATTTGACCTATCCCCGTCAGTAATATACGCTAACCCCGACCATGTTTGCCCATCACCCACCGGTGTTTTTTTGTAGCACTTATCCTCAACCTCAGCTTTGGTTGAAGAACAGTAGACCGTGTATCCGCTTGCACCCGTGACTGCGGCCCACGAAATTTTTATCTGGCTTGCACTAACCGACACTGCGGTTAATCCCGACGGTGTTGCGGGAATAACCTGATCCGGCACAACAACTGCGTTGACATACTTCCACGCGGAAGAACCCACTGTATTCTTTGCCTGTACCGCAAAATCGTACTTCCCAGCACCGTGAGTATGATACATAGCCGGCCACCCGATACCCGTAGCATTAGCAGTCGTAAGATTATCCCAGTATGTCCATGTTCCGCCTGACGGACGGCGCCCAACCTTATACGCCGTAGCGCCGGATACCGCTGCCCACTTCAATAACGTTGCATACCCTGATTCATTGTAGTCCACAGAAAAAGTTGATGGCACACCCGGCGCGGTTGCAGAAACATACCCTCTGCCATAAATAAAACAATGCGCGGTAACCAGGTTTTTATAACCATTACTATACCCGGGATAATCATAATACGCATTTGTCCCGTCATACTGTGAACCATAAGTACCTTTATTCCGGTTACCCGCAGGATCGTTGAACACAGCTGTATGCTGGTTATCAAAATACCCGATTGCAACGATATAATGCCCGGCACTGGTTATACTGTTCAATATAACAAACGGATTCTTTGCTTTACACTCACTCACAAGCTTTGACCACGACGTGCTCCAGTCAACGATTGAAGTAGCGAACCCGTGTTTCTTCAGGTAATCGCGCATATACCCTTTAGTATCCGCCCAGTTATTTCTGCAGATATACCCGAACCCGCCGTACCCGCAACTATTACTCCCGCAGGCATACGAATCAAAAGTATACCCTTTCCAGGTATACTTTGTTGAAACATACCACCCGTAATGCGATGTATGAGTATTCCATTTAGTAACTGTCACATCGTGGTAGGGAAGAATTTTTCTGTACCCGATAACCATAAGAGCGGAGGTAGCATTACATGCCGACCATCCGTTAAACGAATTAACGGTATCATATCCCTGGTTAATATACGGCACACCGCTGATCTTAACAATAGTCTTAGACGCAGCTATTCCCGGGGATAACCGCGTAATCGCATCCTTATACCTAGCCTGTATCTCACCGTCAATCACAGCGAGTTTAGGTATCCCCATCCCGATTTGCTGAGCATTACCCAATGCGAACCTCACCTGCGTATTGCTTACATTAAGTGCCTCAATCGGTGCCTGAACAAAACTTTTTTTCTCAAAATCCTTATAAAGAATCATCTTGCCATCGGAAGATACTGCGCAGTCACCCACAAACTTACCGGCAGAAAACTGTGTTTTATTAGCCCCATCATACCGTGCAACGTTCAAACTTGCGCGTAAAACCTCAACTTCATTACTCTCAATCTTATGATAAAACACATGTTTACTATCGTTATACCATGACGGATTACGCCCGCTATCAATCTCCGCGACATTAGATGCCTGTAAATCAATAACAAAAATTTTCCCGGCTACTGAATTAACCAACACCTTTGTCCCGTCGGGTGACCAGGCAGGCGAGAAAAACGCATTATCCGCGTTGTTTGTAAGCTGTATTCTCTCAAGAGTATTAATGTTCACCATCCATATTTGCTCTTCATAATCATTATAAAGCACGTGTGTCCCATCGGGTGAAATTGGCGTAATGTTAACGTATGTAGGGATCGAAACCCTCTTGATCTCGCGGTAAGATTCGTCTAACACAACAATTTCCTTATCGATAGTAAATGCGACCTTCCCGCTTTGCGAGAATGACGGTATCCCGGCTAATAACACGGGTTCACTCAACGCAATAGTTTGTTGTGTAACAGTATTATACACCACCGGTGTCTGCAGGAACCCTTCATCCCCAGCTTTTTCGATTAATAACTTACACCCGATATACTTACTATCCGCTGACCAGTTATACTTATACCCGCTACTTTTCCCGGAGGTAATCTTTGTAATCTCAGCATTGTTGAAGTTATAGAAATACACCTCATCATAATTACTCCCGGAGAATAACACCTTACTATTATCCGGTGAAAACATTGGGTTGTTATAACTATCATACACATCAATGTTTTGAGTAAACACCCCGGTTTTATCGGAATCCAGAATCTTACTCTCCGCAAAAACGCGCATCCCAAAACTTGACAATACAAATAAGCTAATGTTAAACACATAAAAAAGTTTTTTCATTTAAAAATTACCTCGTATAAACTTAAGATACTTCAATTTATAATATATTGCAACGTCTTTGCCAGAAAGGCTTCATATTTCTATACTACAGCAAATATGTCATAATCCCAACCCGTACCACAATTGCACATACCTACACACATAACTGTAATACTAAGTTTACATATTAATATATGAATAACCTGTGTTTTTAAGTATAATAATCCAAAAAGGTACTGAAATAAGATTTATGGATAACACTAATAAAGGAATTACCTGGAAAGTTTACGCAATTGCGGGTGTACTTACACTCCTAAGTGCTGTGTGGGTACAATTAACCGAACTCATCTTCCAAACATGCCAGATCTCAGAAAGTGTCCCTGCGATCCCTGCACTTGCCTTTTTGTTATTACTCACAGGGATAAACTTTTTGGTTAACCGTTTCGCGAAGAAGTACGCGCTTACCCGCAGTGAGATCGTCTTTATCTACATATTCCTCGCGGTTGCGGTCCCCATGATGTCCGTCGGGGTGGTAAGGCGTTTATTCCCGTTACTCACCGCCTTGTTTTACTTCAATACACCTGAAAATAAGTTTGAGGTATTACAAAAATATATCCCGGACTGGCTTGTCCCAAAGGATAACGAAACCATACGTGCAATGTACGAAGGCGCGGTTAATAACGTTGTCCCGTGGCTAAACTGGGCCGTACCGTTACTCATGTGGACACTGTTTTTAGTAATTTTATGGTTCACACTAATGTGTATCCTCGTGTTATTCCGTAAACAATGGGTGGAGAAAGAACACTTAACCTTTCCATTACTATACCTCCCGCTGGAGATCACAGAGGATAGTAAACTCGGTGATAAAGTACCGTTCTTCAAGAATCCCGTTATGTGGATCGGGTTCGGGCTTGCGTTTATGTATAACGCTGCGAATATACTTAACGCGTTTAATCCAGACTTCCCCGCGATGGGAACGTCACTGGATATCGGGAAGTACTTTACCGAAGCGCCGTTTAGCTCTATCCGCCCATTAAATTTATTTTACCGCCCGGAACTCATCGGGCTAGGCTACCTTGTATCGTTAGAAGTATCATTCTCAATTTGGCTATTTTATTTATTATTCAAAATCAGTACAGTATTTGCTAACGTCGCGGGCTACAAAATCCCGGGGTTCCCGTTTGAACAAGAACAAAGTTTTGGGGTATACCTCGCATTAGGATTATTCTTAACCTGGACCGCGAGAAAACATATCCTTACTGCCGTACGGAAAGCCTTCTTCAATGACCCCGGTATTGACGATACGGATGAACCCTTACCTTATAAAGTAGCGGTATTCGGTATCCTTGGCGGGACGCTATTCTTAATAGCATACTTAACACTTGCCGGGATGTCGTTATGGGTAAGTATACTACTACTCTTCCTAATGTATATCACAGCACTGGTATACACGCGTATCCGTGCGGAAGTCGGGACACCAATGATGTTATTGTACCCGTTCAATGCCGGTGGGCAAACGTTTATGTACAACGCATTTGGTACGGGCATATTCTCGGTAGGCGGCAACTTCGCGAACCTGACATTACTATCGGTAATGCGTTTTATCGGTGGGGAGGACGCGTACTTCCACGCACTCGCTGCTAATCAGATGGAAGCATTCAAACTCGCGGATGAAGTTAAAACCAATAAACGCAGGGTAGCGGTATTACTCATAATCGCTGTGGCTGTAGGGTTAATAGTTTCCTACTGCCTGCATTTAATATCGTACTATAAGTACGGCTGTAACTTACTTGAAGGCGGCACTTCTACCGGCGGGTACCGTGTTACCTTAGCGTTAAAAGAATACAATACAGCCTCCGCTGCTATGCTAAATCCCGTACAACCTAACCTAACAAAAACAGCGTATACCGTCTTTGGTTTTGCTGTGACAACTGTGATGATCCAACTTCGCACGTTTATTGTGGGGTTACCGTTGAACCCCTTGGGATACGCAATGGCAGGTGCGTATGGGCGTATACTCTGGGGCCCATTTTTTTTGGTCTGGCTACTAAAACTACTGATCCTGCGTATCGGCGGGGTTAATCTCTACCGTAAATTAATACCGTTGTTTATAGGGCTAGCCGTTGGGCATTTTATTACTGCCGGCGCGATCTGGGGTACTGCCGCGATATTCGGCGGTGCGGATGCTTATAGAAACTACGGCGTTTTTTTTGGGTAAACGTTCAATACAAACTTGGGTCAAAACTGGATGCAAATTCACAGTTCAATTTCTGCCATGTTCTATCCTTCTATGATACATATTGAATAAACACCAAACATTTTTTATAACTAAATATTTTCAACTTTTCCTGTATGCCATTGAATTATTTGTGTGAGTCTATCAAATCTCTTACTTGTTTATCTCTCCACACATATTTTCTTTGCATTTCTGGCAACAACAATTCTCTGTTGATAAACATGTCGACAAGTGCCTGAATCTTCCTGTTTGTTGGTTCATACTAACCTCCAATTGTATTAGTATTTTAAGTCAAGTTTTCTGTTAATTTCAAACTATTACAATATTCTGTAAATTAACCTACTGATTCACCTCATCCCTAACATCCAATAATGACCTTTCACTTACTTATATTTACCGTCTAAGTTATTATACATACCCCGAAGAAATTATTCAATGTTAAACCGGGCAATTTTTGGAGGTTATTTTACACTATGATGCTGGACGAGCTATTCTGGCTATCCCGTGTGCTTGCTCAGAGGTTAATTTTTGCAGCGACTAGCTTGTTTTTTTGTTTTTATGAGAAGGTCCAGGTCGGCAATATCTTTACTGCGTTTATAAAACTTTTTGTGAAACAATTTTTCTTTTACCATAAACAGCCCTGTCAATCTTCATAGCCTGAGGGTCGCGATGCATGATGTTGACATGATAGTCGTACATCGTGTAGTAGTAGCTATCTAAAACATCCGCGAAAGTTTTAGGAGTTATAAACCCTTTATGCGCATCAGTTTTGTGTACACTACCTACAACCCAAGTATTTCTCATACAACTCCTACGCTTTTTTATCAATGACAACACCAATATTATACTTTGTTTCCCACGGTAGGTCAATTGACCGGATTATTTCGGGAACACAGAAAAATGGATGACGGTATTATCCACCACTAAGCCCGCACCAACTACGGTTTGATCTTCGTACCTGACATTTTTGCCGATACCTATCGATTTTTTGCGCTTCTGATGATATATACGTAGGGGAACCATGAAAAGTTGCAGGTTATTGTTAGGCTGGATCAGTTTTTGAGGTTATTCCACTTTTCAGTTCAATTACGAACGCAGTGCGTTCGTAAGCGGTTTAGAATCATATCTTACTGTTTAAAACCCGCATTTTGAGGTCAAACTTCCGCGCAGCAGCAAATGTTTTAAACTTGTACACCCCGGGCGGGTATGGACACTTGCGCTTTATCCCGAACTGTTTAAAAAACTTTACCGCGCGTTTGTAGTCAAACTTGGTATTAACTTGTTCTGACAACACATACGCGTTATGTTCGGCAAAAGTTTTGAATTTATATACGTGTTTCATACTCTATATTATAGCCACTTTTTTGTTTAAGTTCAACTTCCGGTTTTTATCATCAAACGTTTGTTCCTGCGTAACCGCGCTTTCTGTACGGTTGTCCGTCCGGAGTCGCAGATTGCGCGGGTACTCCTCGGCGTATGATATCAACGGTACCGCACGAGCGAACAATTCTTGTTCTAACCGGCCAAACTGTTCTTCTTTTGTTAACGCTGTGTGTGGCATACCCTTCCTCCTAAAACATTTTTGTTCTGTCACTAGATATATACGCGAGGAGGAGATGAGAAGTTACAATCTCTAGTAAAAAACAAGGAAACCTAAAGGCCGGAAAATATTTTTATATGCTTTCAATAAATTTCGATAACGCTTTTTTGATTTCATTCCAAAGGGGTTCAATGTTAGTTATCAACGGTGCCAATAGCTCAACATCCAATTTAAATCCGTACCCGCTAACAAAAAAATGCCTGAAACCTCGATAAGGATTTAAACCCTTAACAATCTCCGCATTCAACACTGCAACCTTACCTTCTGAAGGACTTGCTGACAATTCCAACAACTCCTTATGCCAGCTTTCCCCTTTAGGCATCGTTTTGTAATACTCTTTGCTTATACGTTTAAGTATGTTTTCAATACCATTATAAAAATTCATTAAATACGTTCCTATCGCCGCTTTTTGTGTGTCGTTTAAACTATTCAACCCTGTTTTGTTTTTCATTGACACCAGATATTCTACGACTTGTTCAATCAATTTAATCTCAGCTTTTATATCAGATTTCAACCGCACATTATTTTTTGCCATAGACCCATTGTCCTGTTCCAATAATATTTTGAGCGAAATGTTTTCGGGCATTTTCCAACGGTACTAAATCTATTTCACTGTCAATAACATCCAATATTTTGCCATACATCTCAAAAAACAGCCTTGGTTTTACACCTTTAACTGCAACATCTATATCCCGCGCGGTTTCAACGTTTTCTACACAGGAGCCAAACAATATTACAGATTTCGCGCCATATTCTTTGGTTATTTCTACTATTTTAGTAAGTTCTTTCTTGAATATATTTTTATCCATTCAACTATCCTTTTTCTTTACTATCTTTTTATTTTTTATCACGACAATATTTTACAACACCCCAGGTTAATATTCAATGATAAACTATTTCGGGAACACAGAAAAATGGATGACGGTACTATCCACCACTAAGCCCGCGCCAACAACGGTTTGATCTTCGTACCTAACATTTTCACCAATACCTATAGAGCGGTAAGTCAACGTTTTTCCGGGATCTACGCTGTGATATCAATACACGCAACCTTACCGTTGATAACCACCGCCACACCGTTTGCACCGGTACCTTCGGGGTACCGCATTATTACGGTTTTGCTTCGCACCCCGGAGTTCCTGCCCGTCTATGATGAACACCTTACTATTCCCGCGGTTGACAAACCGTAATTCCGGTACGTGCCCGCCCGCATCGATTTCCGTGATCTCCGCAACGCCGTGTTTCAACGCAGCATCCGCGCTTTGGTATTCAACACCCCTAGAGTGCCGCGTGCCGGTTGATAACGGGTATAGTTCCACTTTTTGGTAGTCCATACCTGGCAGAACAGTTAACGTTGATAAAAACGATTCTAACACTGTTTTTGTTTCTGTAACCATAAACCTTAACTTTTCCCTTCCTTTTTCTTAAACCCTGCGTTTTGTTACGCTTCTGATGATATATACGCAGGAGAACCATGAAAATACCTTTCACCCATTTTTTTTATATAATACTGGTATGGTTTATTAGGTATATAGGACAGCAGAAATGGTGTTAACGGTATAAATTAATGTTTGAAGATTTAAAAGAATTACTGAAACATAAACAGTTTGCCACTTTAAAAGAAGCGGAAGATTTTTTTAGGAATTACAACGAAAACTATAACTCAACACCGGTTACCGACCTAGGCGGGTTATCGCCAATACAGATGGGCAAACTTATTTATAACTCGTTTAACACACCGGACTCACCGGTTGTGTTTAATAAAAACATATCGGGCCCCGAACTTAGCACCGCAATTTTTTATCAAGATTGCAAGAAAATCATTTCCTTATTCCAGGAATGTTCACCAGTGAAAACAACTGCCACCGGGAATTTAACCCGTGATTTTGTTCATAAAGCAATGGATGTAGTGAACTACGACACAACTATCCTCAGGAAGTTTTGTAAAACAATTAATGAATTAGAATTCTTTTGGCTGCACCAAATACGGATAATCCTTACCCTTGCTGAATTAGTTACAAAACGAGGCAAGTTTTTTTTACTCACTCAAAAAGGTAAATCTATACTCACTACCGCCCCTGGCGAACTATACTATTTACTGTTTGAAACCTATTTCCTGAAGTTCAACCTAGCGTATTTAACCCGGTTTGCAGAACAATTCCCGGAGATACAACACTTTATATGTTTCCCCATATACATTGCGCATACGCAATGCAAGGACTGGATGAATGCGGAAGAGTTTGTTAATACTGTATTAGTTAAAGGATTAAGGTTGAATATTAAACATAAAGACTTTCTTGCCAAGCCATATATGAGCGATAAGCTTGTGTGGGTGGGTATGAGCAGGATTGTAAACCCCTTATACCACTTTGGATTATTGGAAAAACAAAGTAAGGCTGATAATTATTATGTTTCTGATAAAGACTATATCCGTAGAACTCCGCTGTTAGAAAAATTTATTAACTTCAGTTTCGCGAAGGGCCAGCATTAACTACGCGCGGGGTGTATATATATATTATAACGTCGGATAGTTCAAACACACACCGGGTTAATATTAAAAGCGTGTCTATTTTCAATACAAATTCACGCATTAACCTTTAAGCGGTTTAATATCTTCAATAATATTTTCAGCACCAACCGCACGGATTCCTTCTTTCAGCGGGAAAGAAGTGTTTCCATAAAAAATAACAGTCAGTTCGTCAAGCTTTAAGTCTTGTTTCGCGGAAATCATGGACGGCGTAATTTTTGGTGCAGTAGCTCTTTTAAATTCAAACCCGATCCTTTGTCTTCCCCGCACTATTAACAGATCTAATTCCGCACCGGCATGCGTAGCCCAGAAATAACATTCATTTTTGTCCGCGTCAATATGCCGGATGACTTGATCTAACAAAAACCCTTCCCATGAAGCCCCGAGTTTGGGATGACCTTCAACATCCTGTATCGTTCTTAAGTTTAATAATGTATGAAGAAGCCCGCTATCAGATAAATATATCTTTGGCATTTTAACCTGACGTTTAGAAATGTTCGCATGCCATGGCAATAATTGCCTGACAACAAGCGCTGATGTCAGGCGGTCTAAATACCCTCGTACCGTAGTATCTGCCACACCAAAAGACCGTGCGAACTCGGATGAATTCCATATCTGCCCGTGATAATTTGCCAGCATAGTCCAAAAACGCCTTAGCGTAACCGAATTGATGTTAATCCCAAGCTGCGGGATATCTCTTTCCAAAAATGTACTGATAAAACTTTGCCGCCATTCAAAACTTTCTTTAGAACTTCGCGATAAATACGACTTCGGGAATCCTCCCCTGAACCATAACTGTTCTACATTCTTCATTTCAATATCATTAATCCTAAAACCACCGATCTCATAATATTTTATTCTACCCGCAAGACTCTCGGATCCTTGTTTTAAAAGTTCCGGCGATGCACTGCCTAAAACCAAGAATTTAACTTTGTTCCCCGGCCTATCTGCCAGAACACGCAATACACTAAATATTTGAGGAAGCCTTTGTATCTCGTCAATCACGACCAAGCCGGTTAATGATTTTAACGCAATCATAGGATCTGCCAGCCGTGCTTGGTCCTCAGGATTTTCAGCATCAAAGTAAGATACTTTCCCTTTCCATTGGGAACCTATTATTCGCGCAACTGTAGTTTTACCTACCTGCCGCGCTCCAATCAGGCCTACTACTGGATAAGACTTTAAGAACCGGAGTATCGCTGATAACTCTATTTTTCTATTAATCATAAAAACATTCTACATTGAAATATCGGTCTTGTCAACTGATATTTCAATAATGATGTCATGTTCAATATTAACTAAGCGCGGGCACCGCGCTTCATATGTCTAAAGGAGGGGCTTTACAAGAGTTAAAAGAAGTTGCTATATTGTCTGAGTGAGGTCAAACTCGCTGAAAAACTCCGGTGTATTTGAACTATCTGCATATAACACAGCTAGATAGCCTATACAATCCGTTTTCCGGTACGTAATATTTCTTTGATAAACGGGTTCTTACTGTTAAATTCTTTTATAGTTATCGGATGCGTTTCTATATTAATATTGGTATGCAATACCACTGGATTAATTTTTTGTCTGTCATCATACCGGAATCCAGAAAAATCTTTTGATATGATAGCAATGTCAATATCGCTATACTCGTTTTGTTTGCCGTTGGCATATGATCCAAATAAATATACAGCTTTAATATGAATAACCTTACTTAACTGTTCAACGAACTCCTGTACAATAATTTTTATATCTGTTTTCTTAGCCATTTGAATATATCCTTAATAGTTTTCAAACTTTCATCCGCAAACTGTTTATTACATTTTTTGTAGAACTCAAGTTTATAATCCGGATACCGTGTTTCCAAATTAAAATTGTTTATGTTAAGCAAATTTATTTTCATTCTTTCAGACAGTTCAAGCTTGGTTTCTCCTGCAATCTTTAATAGATTATGGGTTTTCGGCGGTGTATTGTTGTTATTATCTCTCACCTAAACAGCCTTCAACATTTTTTCAAGCACCAGGTGTCCGATAAACAAACACCAGTCATAACGTTTAGTTTTGTATAAAGACAGCATCGCCTGATAATCATGCTCCGCGCTTTTATCCAGTATTGAACGTGTTGTTTTTGATCCATGTTAAACATCTTATAATATATAACCAAAATATTCAAATACCTGATTATTTCGGGAACACAGAAGAAGTGTAAAAGATGAAACAAAACATGAGACAAAATATATTTAAATAATGTATAATTTCCAAAGTAATTTCTGATTATCGGAGGGGTCGCCTAGTGGCCTAGGGCGGCGGTTTGCTAAACCGCTGTACGGGCGAAATCCTGTACCGTGAGTTCAAATCTCACCCCCTCCGTTTTTTTTGTAGTTATTTTTTTAAAGACTTTTATAGAATAATAATGTTTATGGATATACCAGTAAAACTAGCAGTGATTGGATGCGGTAATTCCGCAACTAATATTCATTTACCCGCTCTTAAGAAGTTAGTACCAAAATTCAGTATCACCCAGGTGTGTAACCATACCCAAGAAAAAGCGAGGATCTACGCCGCAGCCTGCGGGCCTGATGTTACCTTGTGCACAGACTACCGTGATGTTTTGGTTAATCCCAATATTGACGCTGTGATCATAGCATTGCCTATAGAACTAAACTATCCTGTTACGCGTACCGCCCTTGCTGCGGGGAAGCATGTACTGGTTGAGAAACCTATCGCCTCAACCCGGGTGGAAGCTATTGAGATGGTAAGCCTCGGGCGTAAGTACCCAACGTTAGTCAAGATGGTAGCTGAAAATTTTAGGTATCACCAGGTAATACTGAGGATAAAACAAATACTTGATTCCGGCATTATCGGCATACCGTACTCTGTGTTATGGAACCGTATGTCGGATGTAACACCCGGGAGTAACCGTTACGCAAAGACGAGTTGGAGGCTTAACCACAAACACGTTGGCGGCTTCCTTACCGACGGCGGTGTGCATAATGTTTCAGCGATACGCTTATTATTCGGGGATATAACAGACGGTACGGCGGTAGTGAAAACTATTAACCCCGCGGTCGGTAAGATGGATACCATGACGTTTATGTTTAGTACCGCCACTGGTGTGCATGGCGTCCTGAACTCATATTACAGTTCAAAAGGGTATGTCAACCATACACTGATAATCAGCGGTACTACCGGCACGATTGAGAATACCGGCAACAAAATTGTTATCAAAACCCCCGCCAGTGCGAGTGTTAGTACTGAGGAAAGTATTGAGAATGACGGTGGGCATACCGCGCAGCTTGAAGATTTTTATAGTGCTATACGTAACGGAACGAAACCTAAGAGCACGTTTAAGGAAGGCTGCACTGATTTTGTAACACTAGTTGATGCGATTGAGCACGCGAACATATTACCTAAGTTAAATTTATAACAAAATAATATTGTAAAATACTTAGCAGGATGTTTTTTGAAAGGGGTTTTAACTAAGATGGTAAAGATTACGTTCATCGGTGCAGGAAGTTTTGGGTTCACCCGCGGGTTGGTACGGGATATATTAACATATCCGTTACTTGCGGATGCAACGTTATACCTTATGGATATCGATAAGGAACGGTTAGACTTCGCCTATCGCGCGGTTAAGAGTATAGTTGACAAAGGTAAGTACCCCGCTAAAGTAGTTGCTACAATGGACCGTAAGGAAGCTATCAAAGGCGCGGATGCTGTGGTCTGCACAATCCTTAACGGCGGAGTTAATATCTGGAAGCACGATATTCTTATCCCCAAAAAGTACGGGGTGGATATTAATGTAGGCGATACCCGCGGGGTAGCGGGAATATTCAGGGCCTTACGCACAATACCTGTGATGGTAGACATTGCGAAGGATGTTGAACGCTACGCGCCAAACGCTATAATGCTGAACTACACAAACCCAATGGCAATGCTCTGCAGAGCAATGCAAAAAACTACGCCCATCAAAGTAACAGGTTTATGCCATAGCGTACAGGGAACCTCAAAGATGCTGGCTACCTGGATAAAAGCGCCGTATAACGAGATAACATATGTTTGCGCGGGGATTAACCACCAATCATGGTTTATTGAGTTTAACTGGAACGGCAAAAATGCGATACCGTTAATCCGTAAAGCTATACTTAACGACAAAAAATTGCTTAACCACGAACAGGTGCGTAACGAAATGTTTCTCCAGTTAGGTTATTATGTAACAGAATCCAGCGGGCATAATTCGGAGTACAGCTGGTGGTTCCGTAAACGTAAAGATTTGATAAATAAATATTGTACTACCGGTACCGGGTGGAACCCCGGGAAGCATGCGTATATCCTGGACCACTACCTTATTCGCGAGAAAACCTGGAGAAAAACGGTGAAGGATTGGTTTGCAAAAGGTGCACCAATGAATCTCGCACGGGGGCATGAATACGCAGCATCAATTATCAGTGCATACAAAGGCGGTGACCCGTTTGAGTTTAACGGTAATGTTCCGAATACCGGGATAATAACGAACTTACCGCCAAACGTTTGTGTTGAAGTACCCGTCCTGGCAAATAAACGCGGGTTTAATACTATCCACGTAGGAGCATTACCCCCGCAACTCGCAGCGTTGAATAATATCAGTATCGCAAGTGAAGAACTGGCAGTTGAAGCTGCGCTTACGGGTGATGCAGAGATGGCATTCCATTCAGTAGCCTATGACCCGTTAACCGCAGCGGTATTGTCGTTAGCGGAAATACGTAAGATGGTTGGCGAGATGTTAAAGAAAAACCAGCCGTACTTAAAGAATTTTAAGAGCGTAAAGCTATAACACTAATGCGGAACTCAACACTAAAAAGAAGGGCAGTTCATAAACTGCTCTTCTTTTGTTTTTTTGTACTGACACTAACATTCAGCGGGGCTGCGTATTCAGAAGAACCGGAGTTCACGTTTGTCCTGAACCCGGATATCCACGCTTTTTTCCCGGATAGTATAGCTAATAAGTGGTATATCCAGGCACGGGATGAGATTAATACGCTTGACCCGCTTCCCGTGTTTGTCATAAACGCA
>JBBAAG010000068.1 GCA_041658405.1 Elusimicrobiota bacterium | reverse complement strand
TTAAACGATAAAACCGTTGCTGTTCTTGGGTTGGCATTTAAGCCTGATACTGACGATATAAGGTACTCGCCTGCAATGGATATTATTGATATGCTTATTAACAAAGGTGCAAGGGTTAAGGCGTATGACCCGCAGGCGATGATTAAAGCTAAGAATGTATACAAAAAAAATCAAAGGGTTACTTTCGGAAAGAGTTTGTATGACACTGTTAAAGGCGTACAGGCTGTCGTTATAGTTACTGACTGGGATGAGTTTAGGTATATGGATCTAGTTAAGCTTATAAAACTTATGAAACATCCGATAATCGTTGATGGGCGTAATATGTTTGACCCTGCTAAGATGAAAACCGCGGGGTTCATCTACAAAAGTATCGGGCGGAATTGAAGTTACGATGAAAGGATCGGTTTTATTGATATGAGAATAGTAATTACCGGCGGGGCGGGGTTTCTCGGGTCGCATCTCTGTGATTATATGATATCCAAAGGGCATGAGGTTGTTGTTGTGGATAACCTTATCACCGGTAATCTTCAGAACATAGCGCATTTGTTTGGGAATAAAAAGTTTTTGTTTATTAAGCATGATATCACAAATTTTATTTATGTTCCGGGTAAGGTTGATGCTGTGATGCATTTCGCATCACCCGCAAGCCCCGTGGATTATCTTATGTACCCTATACCCACATTGAAAGTCGGTGCTCTGGGGACACATAAAGCTTTGGGATTGGCAAAAGAAAAAAAGGCAAGGTTTATGCTGGCGTCCACCAGCGAAATTTATGGTGATCCGTTAGTCAACCCGCAACCCGAAACTTACTGGGGTAATGTTAATACGCTTGGCCCGCGGGGTGTTTATGACGAAGCAAAACGGTTCGCTGAAGCTATGGTAATGGCGTATCACCGGTATCATAAGGTTGATGTCAGGATCGTGAGGATATTTAATACATACGGGCCGAGGATGAGAAAAGAAGATGGGCGGGTGGTGCCGAATTTTATTATGCAGGCATTGAAGAATAAGCCGATAACCGTATACGGTGACGGGAGTCAAACCCGCAGTTTTTGTTATGTCTCCGACCTGGTGAACGGTATCTACAGGCTATTGATGAGTAAAGAAAATTTGCCGGTTAATATCGGTAATCCTAACGAACTTACGATACTTGAGTTTGCGAAGGTTATCATTAAATCAGCAAATTCTAAGAGTAAGATTGTGTATAAACCCTTGCCACAGGATGATCCTAAACAGCGGAGGCCGGATATTACAAAAGCGAAACGTATCTTAAAATGGTTACCCGAGGTTCAATTAAGTGAAGGTGTGAAGAGAACTGTTGAGTGGTTCCGTAAAAAAGGGAAATAAGGTTGTAATATAATGAAGATAGGGATTATGTCTGATAGCCATGATAATATCGCGAAGATTGTTAAAGCCGTTGAGGTCTTTAACACTCAGGGTGTGGAGTGTGTGTTCCACGCGGGGGATATTATTTCACCGTTTACCGCAATACAGTTTAAGGAACTTAAGAGTAAACTCGTGGTGATATTCGGGAATAATGACGGGGAGAAAACGTTTCTTTATGAACGGTTTAAGCCAATAGCTGATATTTATAAGAATTATTTTGGAAGTATCGACGGGGATAAGGTTAAGCTTGCGATGTTTCATGAACCTGAAGAAATAGATTTTCTTCGCGATACTTCAGGGTTTGACCTCATAATTTACGGGCATACGCATAAAGTTGATATCCGTAAAGGTAAGGTTATGGTAGTTAATCCCGGTGAAACCTGCGGGTATTTATCCGGGAAAGCTACGGTTGCGGTACTTGATACTGCGGGGATGAAATGCGAGGTAATAGAACTGTGAGTATAAGTTTTGGCGTATTGAAGAAAAAGCTTGAAACTAAGAGGCATAGGGTTGCGGTTATCGGCCTGGGATATGTCGGGCTGCCTTTAGCAACAGCATTCGCGGAGAAAGGTATCTTTGTCTACGGGCTGGATGTTGACCAAAGAAAGGTTGATAAGCTGCTCAATGGGAAGAGTTATATTTCAACGATTACCTCCACGCGGGTAAGGCCGGTGATTGAGTCCGGGAAATTTGTTCCAAGTACAAACTTTGCATTCCTGCGGAAAACTGATTGCGTAATTATCTGTGTACCCACACCGCTGACAAAAACTAAGGATCCGGACTTACAGTTTATCATAGCAACAACAGAACAGATTAGGAAGTATTTGCATAAAGGGCAGTTAGTGGTACTCGAGAGTACAACCTATCCCGGGACTACTGACGAGGTTATGCTGCCGGTATTGGAGTCTACGGGTTTAAAAGAGGGTAAGGATTTTTTTCTTGCATTCTCACCCGAACGCGAAGATCCCGGGAACAAGGATCATAGCGTGACAAAAATACCGAAAGTTGTTGGCGGGGTGTCAGCCTCAGCGACAGAGCTCGCGGTATTATTGTATGGCAATGTTGCACCAAAAATCGTTCCTGTGAGTTCCGCGCGGGTGGCGGAAGCTGTTAAGATGCTGGAGAATACGTATCGCGCGGTTAATATCGCGTTAGTGAATGAACTAAAAATGTTATTCGAACGTATGGATATAGACGTGTGGGAAGTGATTAATACCGCTGCGACTAAGCCGTTTGGGTACCACGCGTTTTATCCCGGGCCCGGGCTGGGGGGGCATTGTATACCGATTGACCCGTTTTATCTTTCCTGGAAAGCGAAACAGTATAATTTTCAGGCGAAGTTTATTGAACTTGCGGGTGAGGTTAATGTGCGTATGCCGGAGTATGTCGTTGGTAAAGTTATCGATGCGTTGAATGTTAAGAGTAAAAGTTTGAACGGTGCAAAGGTTCTTATCCTCGGGGTGGCATACAAAAAAAATGTTGATGATATCCGTGAATCACCGGCTCTGGAAATTATAGAACTTCTGGAACACCGCGGGGCAAAGGTTATGTATCACGATCCGTTTATACCTGCAATACCAAAGATGAGGAAGTATGATATCAAAAAAAGTAGTGTCAGTCTTACTCCCGCGGAAGTTAGGAAGTATGACTGTGTGGTAGTCGTTACCGACCATGATTCCGTAGATTACGGTATGGTCTTGAAAAATACAAAGTTAATCGTGGATTCACGTAATGTGTTCCCCCGCGTGCTTGTTGGGCGGGGAAAGGCGTTTTTAGGAAAGGTTGTTAAGGCTTAAGTGTGATAAGGTGGGAAGTAAGGGTTTTATTGGGAATATTTATGGGATTAATGATGAGTACGGAATCATATACCGCTGATTTTTCGCTGCGTTACGGAGCGTTTAGCGTTAATCCAAGGTTCAGTATGGATACTAAGTATCAGCAGAATATTTATTTAACCCCCACAGCGACGAATGATATTGTTCTGCGTTTATCTCCGGGGATATTGTGTAATTTTAAGCATGAACGGATCAACAGTTCGATAGAATACATTTTGGATTATTATCATTTTATTAATAACAAACAGCTTTCCGGTGGGAAGTCAAATATTGATGCCAGTATCGGCACGTCTTACCGCGGGTATGGATTTAAGATAAATGAACTTTATCAGGAAACCCTTATCCTTCCTTCCGGGCGGGAGAGTTATGTTTCTACTGTGAATAAATACCGGTATTTTGAATTGTCAAAAAAAATGAGGAAGTTTGATGTTATTCTTATTCATGGAGATAGTACCAGTTGGAATAACCCTGATACGTTCAAGTACAGCGATACCAGCGGGATACATAATACCCTTAGGTTTCAGTATAACATGAGTCCTTTTACCAATATTGCAGTTGGGACAAGTTATGACGAGGTTAACTATACGTATGACACCAACCGCAGCGGGGTGAATATTTCGCCCTGGGTGTCATTCAATCGTGTATTTGAAGGGCAGTATAAGCTCGATCTGTTGCTTGGAGCACAGTCAAGAAATTATATTGGTGTGCGTGACTGGTCCGGCGGGGTGTATAGCATGTCATTAACCGGGCCGATAACCGGTATCGGGAATATCGGGATAAGTACTAACCGTTCAGTCCGCGAGTCGTTGTTCACCCAGGAAAATTATTATGAAAGTATGAGCGCTATTATCGGGGTTGACAGGACAATTAGGAATATTTATGTTGGCGCGTCAGCGAGGTTTACGTCGGATTGGTATCCTATCCTCCCTGAACGCATAGATAATGTTCTTGAGTTCGGGTTATCTATTGGATACAAGCTGCGTAATTTCGCGCCAATCGGGGTGAACCTCAAATTTACAAGCCAGACGTCTACATACAACCGGTATAATTATGATGATATCACTTTCGGGGTCGGTGTAACGAATATTTTTTAGAAAAGAAAGTAGGTAAGTTTTATTATGAATTTAGGTGTGTTCAGAAGAATGGTACTATTGCCGGTAATAGTGCTGCTGGTATTGCCTTGTACTGTAATGGCGATGGGGAATTATGATTCCAAAAAATCGACGGATATGCCGAAGTTTGTGGTGGATCCCAGTAAGGATATTGTTATATTTCCGGATAACGTGTTGTCAGTAACCGTATACGATGAACCTGACCTCTCCGTGAGGTTGAAGGTAACTCCGCAAGGGACAATTAATTATCCATTGCTCGGGGAAATAAGGGTTACGGATTTAACGGTAAATGAACTTACGCAGTTATTGGTGAAAGGGTTAGGGGATAAGTATTTGGTCAACCCCCAGGTGTTGGTTACCGTAGCGGAATATAGCAGTTATACAATGTTCGGTGAGGTGAAATCACCCGGGACGTTTCCGTTACGTCGTAACATGACGATTATTGACGCTCTGGCTTTATGCGGGGGTGTCACAGGTATTGCAGACCTAAATAAAGTTGAACTTATAAGATATGAGGACGGGCAGAGGAAAGTGTACACTATTTCGGTGAAGGATCTGTTACGCGATTTCGGGAAAAATCAGGGGTATAACCAGCCGATATTGCCGAATGACCTTGTGATAGTACCCGAGATTAAGTATTAAGGAGGGCGTAAGTGGAACAACAACAGCATTCTCGCAGCGAGGAATTGTCATTACAGGAATTATTGGACGTATTGGATAAACGTAAGTGGTTAATACTCATTATAACCCTTGCTTGCGCAGCTGGGGCGCTTGGGTGGTCTATGCTGCAAAAGCCGGTATACCAGACAATGACAACGATGTTGCTGGAGAAAGAAGCGCCACGGGTCGTGGCACTAAATGAAGTGTATCAGGCACAGACATCGGATATTTCTGAATACGAGACGCAGATTAGGATTATTTCATCGATCAGTACCGCGGAAAAGGTTTTGTCTAAACTTGAAGAACAGGGGAATTATCATCTTTCTGAGTCTAATCAGGACCGGAATCTTTCAGCGTTATACCTTTCACGTTCTGTCAAGGTAACACAGGTGCCGGGGAGTAGGTTGATTAAGATTACACATGAAAATATAAACCCTGAAGATGCTGCGCAAGTGTGTAACTTATACGTAGAAACCTATATCGAACAAAATATGGAACTTAAGACTAAGGCGTCAAAGTTTGCAATATCGTGGCTACAGGAACAGTCGGATATCCAGCGTGAAAAGTTGAGGCAATCGGAGCTTAGCCTGCAGCAGTATATCGATGAGAATAAAATTACTGATATTCCCAGTATTGAGCATGAAAATCAGTTGCTCGCAACACTAAGAAGTACTGAACTGGGGATTAAGTCGGAACTCATGAGTTCGTCGTTGAAGTATAAGGATAAGCATCCTAAGATGATTGAACTGTCCACACGGTTGGAGACTATACAAAAACAAATTGCTGAAGAGACTGATAAAGTGTTGAAGATGAACCAGGTGAGCATGCAGTACAATATTCTTAAACGCGAAGTTGAGAGTAACCGCGGGATTTATAATACCTTGATTGGCAGGCTGAAGGAAACTATGCTGTCCGATGAGTTAATGCTTTCTAATATCAAAGTTCTTGACCCTGCGATTGTGCCGCATAAGCCGGTCAAACCAAAGAAAAGGCTGAACACCACTGTTGGTTTTATAGCAGGACTATTACTTGGGATTGGGTTAGCGTTTGCGATTGAGTTATTTGAAGACCGTGTTGAAACTGCAGAGGATGTTACCTTTGGCCTGCGGTCGACGCTAGTTGCTACAGTACCGTCCTCCAAACGTGAAGTAAAAGATAAACGTACGAGTGATCTTATAGTGCATAAAAAACCGCATTCCAATGTTGCGGAAGCATACCGTATCGCGCGGACGGAGATCATAAGGCTGGTTTCGGAAGGGAAAAAGGAAAATAAGTCAATCATCGTTACAAGTTCGCTTGCACAGGAAGGGAAAACTACGGTCTCAGTTAATCTTTCCATAGTATTCGCGCAGGCAGGGTTGAATGTCCTGCTGATGGAACTCGACTTACGCCGTCCAAGGATGCATCATACGTTTAATCTCAACACTCCGGTAGGGGTGGCACAGTATCTCCAGGGGACTGCAGGGTTTGAGGATATTGTTAAGCAGACGGAAATACCGAATCTTTCAATAGCGCTCTGCGGTAAAATTCCGGACCATCCAAGTGAGTTAGTGGAATCGTATAAAATGGATGAATTACTGGCGGTTGCTGTAAAGAATTATGATTACGTTTTTGTTGATACCCCGCCGGTTCTTAACGTAGCGGATACCATGATTATGGGAAGTAAAGTGAGTTATATTGTGCAGGTTATTAAGTCGGGGATGGAGGGTAAAGCGACGTCCATTATGTCCAAAAATAAGTTATTGGATACAAAAGCGCATTATCTCGGGGTGATCCTAAACCATGTTGAACCTCAATCAGACCGGTACTACTATTACTACTATTACCGTTCCAAGGATAAGGATGATAAGGATGCATAAGGAGAGTTTTTAATCTATGAAGAAAGCGTTAATTACAGGAATCACGGGGCAGGATGGGTCGTACCTCGCGGAGTTTCTAATCTCCAAAAAGTATGAGGTACATGGTATCGTCCGCCGTGCGAGTACTTTGAATATGGGCAGGATTGAACATGTACTGGCGGATACCAAGCGGTGCGGGAAGTTGAAACTGCACTACGGCGATATCGCTGATGCTGAACAGGTATGTAATATCATTTATAATGTCCAGCCGGATGAAGTGTACAATCTTGGTGCTCAGAGTCATGTTAGAATCAGTTTTGATACTCCGGAGTATACGGGTAATGTTACTGGCCTTTCCGCTACGCGGATACTTGAAGCTATACACCGCAGCGGGAAGGATATTAAATTTTATCAGGCATCATCGTCTGAGATGTTTGGTTCCACACCGCCCCCGCAGAATGAGAAAACATTATTCCATCCGCGTAGCCCGTATGCCGCAGCTAAGGTTTATGCGTACTGGATGACAATAAATTATCGTGAAGGCCATGGGATGTTCGCGTCTAACGGAATTTTGTTTAACCACGAATCGCCAAGGCGCGGGGATAATTTTGTTACCCGCAAAATTACGATGGCAATCGCGAATATTGTCGCGGGGAAACAAAAGGTGCTTTACCTCGGTAACCTTGATGCGAAACGCGATTGGGGATACTCACCGGAATACGTGATGCTTATGTGGGAGATACTGCAGTATAAGCACGGAGATGATTTTGTTATCGGTATCGGTGAATCGCACTCAGTTGAGGAGTTTGTAAAAATCGCGTTTGAGTATGTCGGGCTTAACTGGAAAAAGTATGTGAAGATTGATAAAGCGCTATTCCGCCCTACGGAGGTTGATTCTCTGATTGCGGATGCCGGGAAGGCTAAGAGGTTGTTGAAGTGGAAACCTAAAATCACGTATTCCAACCTCGTAAGAATTATGGTGGATGCTGATATGCGCCGTGCAGGGGTGAAGCCTGTGGGTAAAGGAGATGAGGCATTGGCAAGGTTGTATCCAAATAAATGGTGGACGGTGGATTAAGTGATGGTTCAACAAAATAAGTTTTGGAAGAATAAAAGAGTTACGGTAACCGGCGGTGCGGGGTTTCTTGGGTCGTACCTCACAGAAAAACTTTGTGCGTATGGATGCCGTAACGTATTTGTCCCGAGAAAAGCTGATTATGATCTTGTACGGATAAAGAATGTTAAACGCATGTTCTGCGATTCCAGGCCGGATATTGTAATACACCTCGCGGCGGTTGTTGGCGGTATTGGTGCTAACCGCGAGAACCCGGGACAGTTTTTTTATGATAACCTCATGATGGGTGTTCAGGTTATTGATGAAGCAAGAAAATCCGGGGTATCAAAAATAGTGTGTGTCGGTACCATATGTAGTTATCCTAAGATAACGCCTGTACCGTTTAAAGAAGTTAATGTGTGGAATGGTTACCCGGAAGAAACTAATGCGCCGTATGGCCTTGCAAAAAAGATGTTGTTAGTACAACTGCAGTCCTACCAGCAGCAGTACGGGACAAGGTTTGCGTATGTTATGCCGACAAATTTATACGGACCGGAGGATAATTTTAATCCTGCAAGTTCGCATGTAATCCCGGCATTGATAAAAAAGTTTATCGACGCAAAAAAAAATGGGGATAACGAAGTTGTGGTATGGGGTACCGGAAAACCTACCCGCGAGTTTTTGTATGTATCCGACGCAGCTGAAGGTGTGCTTCTCGCAGCGCAGAAGTATGATAAGCCTGAACCTGTTAATCTTGGGACTAATACAGAAGTTTCTATTAAACACCTGGTTGAACTGGTAGGGAAGTGTTGTGAGTTCAAGGGGCGGATTGTGTGGGATAAATCTAAACCTGACGGCCAGCCGCGCAGGTGTCTTGATACTACCCGCGCAATGAAGGAGTTTGGGTTCAGGGCAAAGACGGCGTTTGAGGTTGGATTGAAGAAAACTGTTGAGTGGTATGTAAACAAAAATAAATTATGAAAATTATTGATCAGGTAGTAGAGGTTTTTAAATTATTGAGGGTTCATCAGTACTCAAAAAACTTGATGATCTTTTTGCCCACATTTTTTGCGTTGAGGATAAATGAATGGAATGACATGTTCCGTGCTGCCGTTGCTTTTATTACGTTTTCGCTTGCAGCAAGTGCGGTATATATTTTGAACGATATCATCGATATGCCCTATGATGTAATGCATCCGGTGAAAAAAAATAGGCCGCTGGCTAAAGGTACGATCAGTGTTCCTATAGCAGCTGCCATAGCGGTTGTGTTGTTACTGTTATCAATGATTATGGCTTGGAGTATGAATGTTGCCGGGTGGATATTGGCGTATTTAGTATTGAATCTGGCATATACGCTTAGATTAAAACATATTCCTATCCTTGATATATTCATTATCTCAACAGGGTTTGTGATAAGGATTTTTGTGGGAGGTTATGCTACGTCTACCTATCTGTCGCACTGGATAGTGATTATGACCTTCCTATTTGCGATATTCTTTGCTGCAGCTAAACGCCGGGATGATGTGTTAATCTTGACGGAAAAAGGACAGAAGATGCGTGAGGTTGTGGATGGGTATAACATTAAATTCCTTGATGCGTTGATCACAATCATGGCGTCAATTGTTATTGTGTCGTATATTATGTACACCATTGCTCCTGAAACTGTTGCAAAAGTGCAGACTGATAAGTTATACCTTACAGTATTTTTTGTTATTCTGGGGATCACAAGATATTTGCAGCTGGTATTAGTAGAAAATAACAGCGGATCGCCAACGGAGGTTTTACTGAAGGATAAATTTATACAATTATCAGTCCTGGGTTGGATAATCACTTGCGGGGTATTGATTTATAGAATAGATTTATGGATACAAAACTTGTTATAAAATACGGTATTTTTGCGGTTGTTGCAATAGCAGTGAATATGTTATCGCAAAAAGGTGTGTTTATGTTGATAGACTGGAGATACGAAATTTATGCGGGGTTGTGTATAGGAACATTGATGGGGTTGATAGTAAAGTATTTATTGGATAAGAAATATATTTTTTATTACACAACAAAAGATACACGGGAAGATATCGGGAAGTTTGTTTTATACTCGCTTATGGGAGTAGTAACTACAATGATTTTTTGGGGGATGGAGTTGTCGTTCCATTATATTATTAAAACAACCTGGGCTAAATACCTGGGGGGCGTGCTTGGGTTAGTGATAGGTTATACAACAAAATATCTTTTGGATAGTAGGTATGTTTTTGTGAGAAAGGTAAATTAACAAAATTATGAAAATTTTAATCACCGGCGGGTCTGGTTTTTTGGGGATCAATATCATAAGGTATCTTTTACTGAAAGGTTATACCGATATTGTGTCATTGGACCTTTCCGATTTTACGTATCCGGAGAAAGATAAAGTTAAGATTTTAACTGGCGATATTCGTGATAAGGTTGTAGTCGAGAAAGCAATGGATGGTGTTGACTGGGTGGTGCATACCGCTGCAGCGTTGCCTCTATATAAACCAGCGGATATTATATCAACAGACGTTGATGGTACGCGTAACCTTATCTCAACAGCTAAGAAACACAATGTGGAACGCTTTGTGCATATATCATCAACTGCGGTGTATGGTATACCAGACCACCACCCGTTGTTGGAAGCTGATAAACTCGATGGTGTTGGCCCGTATGGCGAAGCTAAAATAGCAGCGGAAGAAGTGTGCCTGGAACACCGGAAACAAGGTATGTGTGTACCGATACTCCGTCCAAAGTCGTTCATTGGGCCGGAACGTTTGGGGGTATTCGCATTTTTTTATGAATGGGCGAAGGATGGGCATGGGTTCGCTATCCTGGGAAACGGGAAGAATAAGTATCAGTTTCTAGACGTTGAAGATCTTTGCACTGCGATTTTTTTGTGCCTGACACAAGAGAAGAGTGTTGTTAACGATACGTTTAATGTCGGTGCGAAAGTGTTCACCACTATGCAGGAAGACTATCAGTCAGTATTGGATAAGGCAGGGTTTGGGAAAAAGATTTTGTGTATCCCGGCTGGGCCGGCAATTATTATTCTAAGAATTCTTGAAGCTTTAAAACTTTCGCCTTTATACAAGTGGGTATACGAAACAATGAGCCAGGATTCGTTTGTGTCAATAGAAAAAGCTGAGCGTATTCTGGGATTTAAGCCTAAATATTCAAATAAAGAAGCGTTATTAAGAAACTATGAGTGGTATCTGCAGAACTACAAAAGTTTTGAGAATACAACTGGGATTTCGCATCGCGCGCCGTGGAAGCAGGGAATACTGAAATTGTTGAAGATATTTTTTTAGTTATATCTGTGATAGGAGAAATATAATAGATGAAAGTAGTTATTCTTGCAGGTGGTAAGGGAACGAGGATCAGCGAAGAGACGGATATCCGGCCGAAACCAATGGTCGAGATCGGGGGTAAGCCAATACTTTGGCATATAATGAAAGTGTATTCGCATTACGGGTACAACGAGTTTATTATCTGCCTGGGTTACCTCGGATATGTGATAAAAGAATATTTCTCGCATTATTTCCTTCACATGAGCGATATCACTATTGATATGTCAAATAACAATACTACAATACATACGACTACATCTGAACCTTGGAAAGTGACGTTAGTGGATACCGGGTTGGATACAATGACTGGTGGCCGGATTAAACGTGTAAAAAAGTATATTAGTGATAATGAACCGTTTATGATGACCTACGGTGATGGCGTTGGGAATGTTGATATTCCTTCACTTGTGGAGTTCTATAACAAAAATAATACGTTAGCCACAGTAACGGCAGTACAGCCTACAGGGCGATATGGTGCGCTGGATATTAATAACGAAAGCAAAGTTACTTCATTCCTTGAAAAACCGAAGGGGGATAATAACTGGGTAAACGCAGGTTTTTTTGTTATTAATCCGAAAGCGGTTAAATATATCAAAGACGATACGACGTTGTGGGAGAAAGAGCCGATGGAAAAACTAGCGAAAGAAGGGCAGTTATCGGCGTATCACCATAATGGATTCTGGAAACCAATGGATACTCTTAGAGATAAGATAGAACTTGAACGGTTATGGCAATCCGGGAAAGCGCCGTGGAAAGTGTGGTGAAACCTTACGTGAAAAGTTTTTGGAAGAATAAACGCGTATTCATAACCGGGCATACGGGGTTCAAGGGCGCG
Organism: Elusimicrobiota bacterium; assembly: GCA_041658405.1. Lineage (NCBI taxonomy): Bacteria > Pseudomonadati > Elusimicrobiota > Elusimicrobiota bacterium. Next base: position 5,857 of record JBBAAG010000068.1, on the reverse strand, counting down.
TGGTTGTCTATTTGGTTGAATACATTAGGGGCGAAGGTTACTGGTTACGCATTGAAACCGCCAACTGTACCGAGTATATTTAATCTCTGTAAACTTGATGATAAGATTGAGTCTATCATCGGTGATGTTCGGGATAGTGTTAAACTTAATAAAGCGTTAGCGTTAGCAAAACCTGATGTTGTGATACATATGGCAGCACAGCCGCTGGTACGGGAATCCTACAAAAACCCGGTGGAAACTTATGACATAAACGTGATGGGGCTTATAAATCTTTTTGAAGCTGTGAGAAAATCTAAAACAGTACGCAGCGTAGTTAACGTTACCACCGATAAGTGTTATGAAAACAGAGAGTGGCCGTGGGGCTACCGCGAGAACGAGCCTATGGGCGGGTACGATCCGTATTCTAATAGTAAAGCGTGTTCCGAACTTGTGACGTCGTCCTACAGGAACTCATTTTTTAATCCTAAAGAGTACGGGGAAAGTCATAACGTGGCATTAGCATCCGCACGGGCGGGTAACGTTATTGGCGGGGGGGATTGGGCAGCAGACCGGTTGATTCCTGACTGTATCAAATCGTTGTTGAAGAAAAAAAATATTCTTATCCGTAACCCGCAGGCGATACGCCCGTGGCAGCATGTGCTGGAACCTTTATCAGGGTATATGCTGTTAGCGCAAAGGTTGTACGAAAAAGGGTGTGTATACGCGGAAGGATGGAACTTCGGGCCGGATGATAGTGATGCTAAGCCCGTTGAATGGATCGTAAGAATGTTATGCAAAAAATGGGGTGTTGCAGGCACAGGGTATTCAATTGACAGGGGTAAGCATCCGCATGAAGCGAATTATCTAAAACTTGATTGTTCAAAATCAAAAAATTTACTATCCTGGCGGCCGGTATGGAATCTTGAGTATACGATTGAAAAAATTGTTGAGTGGACAAAAGAGTATCAGCAGAAAAAAGATGTTTATACAATATGCCTTCGGCAGATTGAGGAGTATGAGGCTGGGAGTAAAGAGGTAAAATCATGTTGAATGACGACCTAAAGAAAATTGTTACTGAGCATTACGAAAAACAGTTTAAGAATAGAAGGTTTATACCCGGGAAAGATATGGTGAGGTATGCCGGGCGTGTATTCGACGAGAATGAACTGCTGAAGCTAGTAGAAGCAAGCCTTGACTTCTGGCTTACCGAAGGGCGGTTTGCTGAGGAGTTCGCTGAAAAAATATCGGAAGTTCTTGAAGTAAGTAATGTTATGCTCGTTAATTCCGGGTCATCCGCCAACTTGATAGCCTTTGCAGCATTGACCTCCAACAAGCTTGGGAAAAGAAAGATTATGCCCGGGGATGAGGTTATCTCCGTTGCTGCGGGTTTTCCCGCAACTGTTACTCCTGTGGTGCAGTACGGGTTAATCCCGGTATTTGTTGATGTAAAACTTGGGAATTATAATATTGACATTGATATGATGAAAAAAGCGGTTACACCGAAGACACGGGCAGTCTTTCTCGCGCATACCCTGGGTAATCCGTATGAAGTTGACGAGATAAAAGAGTTATGCAAAAAACATGATTTATGGTTTATTGAAGATAACTGTGACGCATTCGGGAGTACGTATAAAGGAAAATATACAGGTACATTCGGGCATTTGTCTACGATGTCGTTTTATCCTGCGCATCATATTACCACGGGTGAAGGCGGGGCGGTAGTGACCAACGACGAAGAACTCGCTAAGATCGTGAAATCTTTCCGTGACTGGGGTAGGGATTGTTATTGCAATAGCGGGGAGAATAATACCTGCGGGAAACGGTTCTCTCAGCAGTTTGGCACATTACCGTTTGGGTATGACCATAAATATGTGTATTCCGAAATTGGGTATAACCTCAAGATGACCGACCTCCAGGCAGCGATTGGCAGTGCGCAGATGGATAAACTCCAGCATTTTTGTGCACGCCGGCGTGAAAATTTTGGGAAGTACCAGTCAATCTTCGGGAAGTATGAGAAACACATAATCCTGCCGGTAGCAACTAAGGATACCGTTCCCGCGTGGTTCAGTTATATCGTTACCATAAAAGATACCGCACCGTTTAAACGTGACGATCTTGTGAAGCACCTAAATGATGCTTTAATAGAAACACGCTACTTATTCGCTGGGAATATGGCGAAACAACCGTGTTTTGCAGGGGTTAAATACCGCGTAGCGGATAATCTTAAGAATACGGACTATATTATGAACAACACGTTCTTCCTTGGGACATATCCCGGGATGACGAATGAAATGTTTTCATATGTAGAAAATGTTGTGGCAAAGTTTATGGAGAAGTATAAGTAAAGGTAAACTATGGCGCTTATAAAAAAGTATAAGTCAATTGTATCAAATATCGAACAACCGTTTACCGATATATATGTTGTGACATTTAAGAGTATAGAGAAACCTTACCGTTACCTACCGGGACAGTTTTTGCATCTAACCTTAGATTCTTACGACCCATCCTGTGCGTGGCCGGACTCACGGTGTTTCTCAATGCAAACCAGTCAGGATGATGAAGTTATCAAGATTACGTACTCGGTTAAGGGTAAGTATACTAAACGCATGGCGCAGGAGTTGGCAGCCGGGAAGCAAGTATGGCTCAAACTTCCTTATGGCGAATTGTTTACGAAACAGCATCAAAAAAAAGATGCGGTCTTTATCGCCGGAGGGACCGGGGTAACGCCGTATCTCTCGTTGTTTACAAATACAATGTTCGCGGAGTATATTAACCCAAAACTGTATCTCGGGGTACGGGAGAAACGGTGTTTTATTTATGGCGTAGAACTTGAGAAAGCGGTGGGTGTTAATCCAGGTTTTAGCTATGATATTATCTATCAGGATACCGCCGGGATTTTGAGTATCAACAAAATGTTTGCAGAACACGGTAAGGCTGCAATGTATTTTATATCCGGCCCGCCGGGGATGATAAAATGTTTTAAGGCGTTTTTGTTTGACAACGGTGTAAGCCAGGAAAGTGTTAGGACCGATGATTGGGAATAAGGTTAAGATATCATTTCTCGGGATATCGGGTTGGTATGACAGCGAGCTTGGGAATACAGTGTGTTCTTTGATAGAAACTAAGGATGCGTATATTGTTTTGGATGCAGGGTTTGGTATTGCAAAACTTGACCAGTATATTAAGGATAAGAATAAAAAGATTTATCTTTTCCTTAGTCATTTCCATATTGACCATATCTGCGGGTTACACGTGCTGTGTAAGTTCAACTTTAGACAAGGAATAACGATTGTTGGGCAGAAAGGTACTAGGGAAGTATTGAATACTTTTTTAGCTCCGATACATTCCGTTCCTTTACGTAAACTTTCATATCCCGTAAAAATTGTGGAAGTATTGCCGGGTTGGTATTCACAGCCGGTTAGTTTCCAGTGTTTACCATTACGGCATTCAGTTAAGTGTTATGGGTACAGATTTGTGGTTGGAGGGAAAGTTGTGAGTTATTGCACAGATACAGGGTATTGCAAAAATGTGTTAAGGTTATGTGATAAAGCTGACCTTGCAGTGCTTGAGTGTTCATTTCGTCCGGGGGAAAAGAGTAAGGAGTGGCCTCATTTGAATCCGGAAACGGTAGTTAGGATCGCAGAAGAATCAGATATTAATAGGTCGGTAATGATACATTTTGATCCCAGTAGGTATGATGTCGTTCTAAAACAAAAAGTTGTTTCAAATAGTTCTAGACAAATAGTTGATGGGAAAGATAATTTAAACGTTTGTATATAGAAGGAGATTAATTAGTATGGAAAAACGTGATAAAATAATTAAGTATGGTTGTTCTGGTATGTTTTCTGATGAATTAGACAAGATGGGATACAGAGATCAGGTTATTTCTGGTTTAAGAATGAATAATATTTTCGGGAAAATTTATGGTAAAGCAAGAACTGTAAAGATTAAAACCGTAAAAACTGCGGATGAAAAAATAAGGGTTGGGTTAGGTTTCCTGGAACAACTGAATAAAGGTGAAATTCTTTGTGTCCAGGGCAGCAGAGAGTTTGCATATTTTGGTGAGTTAATGTCGAGATTATCACTACGTCGAAAAGTAGGAGGAGTTGTTGTCGGAGGATTGACAAGAGATACATTATTCACAAATACGATTACTGAGCTGACAATATTTGCCGAAGGGTATTCTCCAAAAGATATCAAAGGAAGAGGTTGTGTGGAAGCAACAGATGTAGTTATCAAGATTGGCAAAGTATCAATTAAACCCAATGATTTGATTTATGGAGATAGCGATGGTGTGGTGGTTATACCGGAGAAAGCAAAAGATGAGCTGGAAATACGTATTCTAAGATGCATTTCAGCTGAGAAGGATATCATTAGTTCTATAAATAACGGTGATGGTATTGATGTTATTTTAAAGGCACATAAGGAGTTTTAAAATGTTCAAAACAATCCCTAAAATCTCGTATTCTTTGATAGCTTCATGGGAAAAAGGTGAATTAAAAGATACTTTAGTGAAATTGGCTGAAATTGGTATTGACATGCTTCACTACGATGTATCTGAACAGAAAAAAACATTGCAGTTAACGGATATAGAAAAAATTAGGAAGTATACGGAATTGCCTATAGATGTACATTTAGCAGTGAAAAATCCTGATAAATTTATATCTAAGAATCTTAAAATGCACAAAAACGATTATTTTTGTATACATATAGAAAACAAGTTTGCCAAAGATAAACTTATAACGCTTAAATCGCAATTAGGCTGCAGATTTGGTTTGTCAATTAATATAGAAACTCCAGTGGAGGAATTGTCCGAATATGTTCATTTATTGGACTATGTACTATTTATGGCAGCTGAACCGGGAATTTCTGGCGCTTCTTTTAATGATAAGGTAATTGATAAAATACAGGTTTTCAAAAAAAAGTATCCGGAAATGCAGATACATGTGGACGGCGGGATTAATAATACAACAGCAACATTGGTACGCGATATTGGCGTCGATGTGTTAATATCTGGTTCATACATTCTGAAAGATAACGACTATGCAAATCAGGTTGCAAAACTTGTTGGTCAGAATTTGAATCTGCCGGTAACCGCAATAATGCATTCGGGTGATAAATTGCCTGTAGTAAGAGCAAATTGCACAATAAATGATATCGCAAATGAGATTGATAAAAAAAGTATTGGGTGCACTTGTGTAATTGACGAAAATAATAAATTCGCAGGTATAGTTACTGATACGGATATAAGAAGATTTTTAATTCGTAATATGGATTTTACAGGAAAGACTGCGCAGGATATTATGAATGCTAAACCAAAGACAGTGCTTCCGGATAAGAGTGTGATAAAATTGTTACGAGAACTTGAGCATACAGGGATGATTTTCTCGGTATTACCTGTTGTTGACAAAAACAATAGTTGCGTTGGTATATTAAGATTACAAGATATCCTGTTTAGTAATATTTTAGGATTTAGAATCAGGCATTTATAAATAGGGGGGGGTAGTAGATAAAAATGATTATTCAAATTAAAAAGGGAAGTGCGGAAAATCAACTGATTGAATTTGAAAAAGAATTAAAGAACAATGAGATTGAATTCAAAAAGGTTGTTTTATTAGATAAAACGTATCTGATAACATCAGCAAACGTGAATGTTAAAGAACAATTGTTGAAGAAGTTTAATAATCTAGTGCAGGATGTTAAAGAATTTAAGACGGAATATCAATTGTGTTTAAGGGAATTTAAAAAAGAAAATACTGTTGTTGATATAGGAAATGGAATAATATTTGGTGCAAATAAAACCGTGATTATGGCAGGTCCGTGTGCGATTGAGTCGGAAAAACAGGTGATGACAACTGCTGAATATCTTAAAAAGAAG
>JBBAAG010000067.1 GCA_041658405.1 Elusimicrobiota bacterium | reverse complement strand
TATCTAATTGAAAACTGCCGATATAGATGTAAAATATTTTTACGGGCCGTTAGCTCAATTGGTAGAGCAATTGACTCTTAATCAATAGGTTGGGCGTTCGATTCGCCCACGGCCCATATCTGGATCCCGGCCTGCTATTTTAGGTTGATAACATAAACTTGTTTTTATATAATAAATAGTTTATAGATAAAGCCGGGCAGGTGGCGGAATTGGCATACGCGCACGGCTTAGGACCGTGTCCGCAAGGGTGAGGGTTCGACTCCCTCTCTGCCCATGTAAATGGGATAAAATTATTTTGTGGTTGAAAGGATGTAATGTAAAGGTAACATTATGGCAGTAAAAGAAAAAGATAAGGTTCAAACAAAAGCGAAAGTTGATGTTGTAAAAAAAGATGCATGCGTGCATAAGTATAAAATAGAATTCCCATCTGAACTTGTTAAGGAAGAACTCGAATCTTCATTCCGCTGGGTTTCTGAGCGGGCATCAATGCCGGGGTTCCGTAAAGGCAAGGTTCCAATGGAACTGGTTAAAAAAAATTTTGTGGATGACGCTAAGGAACATGCTGTCCGCAACCTCGTTGGTACGGGTGTAGATCAGGTTGTTAAAGATAACGAATTACGTCCCGTGATTGATCCTAAAGTAACGGAGTTGAAGTTTGAATCCGATCAGCCGTTAAAGTTTGAAGTAGAGCTCGAGATATTCCCTGTATTTGAACCAAAGGAATACAAAAAACTTAATCTCACAAAAACGGTTAATACTATCACCGATACTGATGTGAATAATGTTATAGAGAAACTACGTGAACGCCGCGCGTATTTAGTTGACAGCCTGAAACTCGTTGCGGAAAATACGCATTTTGTTGTAGTGGATTATGAAGAGGAAATTGACGGCCGGCCTGAACAAAAGGTTAATCAGAAAGATCTTTTGCTTGACCTAAACCGCGATTTTGTTATTCCGGATGTAAATAAAAACATTATCGGCATGAAACCCGGGGAAAGTAAAGAAATTAATTCTGTTATTCCTAAGGATTTTGAGAATAAAAACCTTGTTGGTTCTAAGTTCAAGGTTAAGGTAACGCTGAAGCAATTGAAAGAAAAACGGTTACCCGAACTTAATGACGAATTTGCTAAGGCAATAAATGCAGAGACCGTTGATGTGTTGAAACAAAGGGTTAAGGAAACGCTGGAGAAAGATGAGTTTGAACGCCAGAGAAATGATGTGTTGGATCAAATCGGTAAGCATTTGATTAAACACAATAATGTTTCTGTTCCTCCGTCGCTGGTGGAAGATAGGCTTGAATCTTTTATTGATAACTTACATCAGATATATAAGAACCAGCGGAGAAACGAAGAGGAGTGGGTAAAAAATCTGCCGCAGATGCGCGAGCGTTACCGCCCTGAAACTGAACGTAATATCAGGTTGGGGTTGGTAATGTCAATGATCGCGAAAAACGAAAAACTTGACCCTGAAGACGATAAGGTCTATCAGTTTATCCTGGAAAACTCTAACGTCAAAGAAGTCCCGGGGAAGGGTATTGGTAAAGAAATAGAAGAAAAAAAGGGGAATGAGTAACAAATGGCAGTAATACCAACTATTATAGAACGGTGGAACCAGGGCGCTGCGGTTGGGTACGATATTTATTCGCGGTTATTGAAAGACCGTGTTATATTTGTTGGAGGCTACGGCGGGGCAGTGGATACGGATTCCGCGAACCTTATCATAGCGCAACTGTTATTTCTTGATGCGGAAGATTCTAATAAAGATATTGCGTTGTATATTAACTCGCCGGGCGGGATGGTTACTGCCGGGCTGGCAGTGTATGATACTATGCAGTATATTAAGTGTTCGATCAATACAATATGTATGGGTATGGCAATGTCATTTGGTGCGTTGTTGTTAGCCGCAGGGACTAAGGGTAAGCGTTATGCGTTACCGCATTCAAGGATTATGATCCACCAGCCTCTTATTTACGGTGACGGTTTATCCGGGCAGGTTACGGATATTGATATTGAAACTAAAGAGTTATTGAATACAAAAAATAAACTTTTAGAAATTTTAGCGAAACATACGGGGCAAACACCGGAACGTATAAAACAGGATACTGAACGTAATTTATATATGTCCGCGGAAGAAGCTAAGGCATACGGTATTATTGACGAGATTATAGTAACCCGGAAATAATTGATAAAAAATAAAAGTGAGGTTAAATACAGTTTATGGATGAAAATAAGAATAAGAAGGACGAGAAGGATAGGACACAAAAAATACCTATCCCCACCGTTCTGCCGTTATTGCCGGTACGCGATCTCGTAGTTTTCCCGTATATGGTCGTCCCTCTGACAGTAGGGCGTGTGAAGTCAATTAAAGCACTGAAATCAGCATATGCGAGTGAAGGTAAACTTATTTTTTTGGTCACCCAGAAGAAAATGGAGACCGAAGATCCTCAGTTGGAAGACCTTTTCGCAGTGGGTACGATAGTTGAAATCCTGCAATCCTTTGAAATGCCTGATGGTTCATACAAAATACTGGTGGAAGGCATTGTCCGGGGCCAGACTGAAAAGTTTGTCTACAACCAGGAAAAAGGCTTTGTTGAGGTAGAAGTCAAGGTTCCGTATGTTGATACCAAACACACTTCTGAACTTGAAGCACTGGTACGGCAAACTACCGAATTGTTTGAACAATATGTTCACCTCAATAAACGCGTACCTGCGGAAGTACTGCAGAACGTGTCAAACGTAGTGGATACCGCAAAACTTGCGGATATTATTGCTGCGCATTTGATTGTTAAGACAGGAGAAAAACAAAGGTTACTCGAAACTTTGGATATATCAAAACGGCTTGAGATACTAGGTATGCTGATGAACTCCGAGATTGAGATCCTTAATCTTGAACGCAAAATACAATCCCGTGTGAAGTCGCAGATAGAAAAAACACAGAAAGAGTACTACTTAACCGAGCAAATGAAAGCTATCCAGAAGGAGTTACGGCAAAAGGATGATTTTGCGAAAGAACTCGATGACCTCAGGGTTAAGATAAAAAATGCAAAGATGCCGAAGGAAGCGGAAGATGCTTCTAACCGTGAACTTGACCGGTTAAGTAAAATGATGCCGTTTTCTCCGGAAGCTACAGTAGTACGTACATACCTTGACTGGATGATTGCACTGCCTTGGTCAGTAGAGACAAAGGATATTCTCGATATTGACCGTGCACAGGGTATTTTGGATGAAGACCATTTTGGGCTTGACCGCGTAAAAAGCAGGGTGGTTGAGTATCTGGCAGTATGTAAACTCACAAAAAGTTTGAAAGGGCCGATACTGTGTTTTGTCGGGCCTCCGGGTGTTGGCAAAACGTCAATCGCTAAGAGTATAGCCCGTGCATTGGGAAGAAAGTTTGTTAGGATTTCTCTTGGCGGGGTCAGGGATGAAGCTGAAATCCGCGGGCATCGCAGGACATATATTGGTTCTATGCCAGGAAGAATAATTCAGTCCTTACGAAAAGCGAAGTCAAGGAATCCAGTATTTTTACTTGATGAAATTGATAAGATGGGTACTGACTGGCGGGGTGATCCCGCAGCGGCACTACTTGAAGTACTTGACCCGGAACAAAATCATACTTTCGGCGATCATTATCTTGACGTAGAATTTAATTTATCAAACGTAATGTTTATTGCAACAGCGAATACGTTGTACTCAATCCCGCCGTCGTTGCAGGATAGGCTGGAACTCATACGGTTTTCCGGGTATACTACCGAAGAAAAAATTGAGATAGCGAAACGGTATCTCTTGCCAAAACAGATACAGTATCACGGGCTTAGTATTGATAAAGTTACGATTGGCGATAAAACCCTGGAAAAAATTGCGTATGAGTATACGCAGGAAGCCGGTGTGCGTAATCTTGAACGCGAGATCGCAAATCTTTGCCGCAAAATCGCGAAAGAAGTTGTATCCAGGGAGAAAGATAAGAAGAAAAAAGGTGCCGAACTTATTGAGATTACTACTGAGAATCTTAATAAATACCTTGGTGTACCAAAGTATTTTAGGGAACCCGTTGGAGCGAACGAGGTTGGTGTAGCTACAGGGTTAGCATGGACAGAAACCGGGGGAGAACTCCTGGCGATTGAAGCTACTCTTATGCCGGGACGCGAGAAACTCATTCTTACTGGTAAACTTGGCGAGGTTATGCGTGAATCCGCACAAACCGGACTTTCATTTATTCGTTCACAAAGTAAAAAGTTGGGGTTACACGGTGATATTATGAAGAACAAGGAAGTGCATATACACGTACCTGAAGGTGCAATACCAAAAGACGGCCCGTCAGCGGGTATTGCATTAGCAACAGCATTTGCTTCGTTGTTCACAGGTAAGCCCGTAAAAAAAGAAATGGCGATGACCGGGGAGATTACCTTACGCGGGCGCGTGCTTCCAATCGGCGGGTTTAAAGAAAAAGTACTCGCAGCGTATCGTGAAGGGATGAAGACTGTAATTTTTCCTGAAGGTAACCGCAAGGACTTGGAAGAAATACCTGAGTATGTACAGAAAAAAATTGAACTTATTCCGGTTAAACATATGGAAGACGTACTAAAACTTGCTCTTGTACCGGCAAAGAAAAAAGGTAAGTTATCAAAAACATCGAAGGTTGCAACATCGCAGCAGAACTTGTTTGATCAACCCGCGCATGCTTCGGGTAAGATTAAGAATTGAGGATATTTAGGATAATTTAGAAGGAGTTGAAGTTAAGAAAATGAAAAAAAGTTATTTGTTAACACCGGGACCGACACCAGTACCGCCGGAAGTTGCGTTGGAGACTGCAAAACCTATACTGCATCACAGGACAAAAGAGTTCTCTCAGATATTTGTTTCTGCATCGGAAGGATTAAAATATATTTTTCAGACAACTAACGATGTTTTTATTATCACCTCTTCAGGCAGCGGTGCAATGGAATCAGCGGTAGTTAATCTTTTATCTCCCGGCGATAAAGCTATTGTCGTGCAATGCGGGGTTTTTGGTAACCGCTGGGAAAAAATCTTAACTTCATACGGGATTACAGTGGTTAATGTTAAGGTTGAGATGGGTGAGACTATTAATCCGCAGGATGTAGAGAAAACGTTAGCTGCAAATCCGGATACCAAAGCTGTGTTTACAACGCATACTGAAACTTCTACGGGTGTAGCGCCGGATATTAAAATTATTGGTGAGATTATTGCTAAAACCCCTGCAGTTTTGGTAGTTGATGCGGTGAGCGGGCTTGGGGGACAGGAGTTAAGGATGGATGAATGGAAACTTGACGTTGTGGTTTCCGGTTCACAAAAAGGGTTGATGAACGCGCCGGGGCTGGCATTCGCGTCAGTAAGCGCAAAAGCGTGGAAACTGGTTGAAAGTTCAAAATTGCCAAAGTTTTATTTTGATTATAAATCCATGAAAACGTCATTATCAAAAAATACTACACCGTTTACTCCCGCAGTGACATTAGTGATTGGGTTAGGTAAAGCGGTAGAGATGATTAAATCCGAAGGTATTGAAAACCTGTGGAAACGGCATATAAAACTGGCGGAAGGAACCCGTGCGGCTGTGAAGGCGTTAGGGTTGGAACTTTTCGCGAAACGGCCGTGTAATGTTGTAACCTCAATAAAATCGCCTGCAGGGATTGATAGTGAACAATTAGTTAATATGTTGCTAAAAGAATACGGTGTGTCAATTGCAGAAGGGCAGCAGAATCTTAAAGGCAAGATTTTCCGTATCGCGCATATGGGGTATATGAATGAGTTTGATATTATTGTAGGTATCGCAGCGATTGAGCGCGGGTTAATGAAGTTGGGTTATACAAACTTTAAGTACGGCGATGGCGTTGGCGCAGCGGAAAAAGTGTTGTTTGAATAAGTAGTTGGTAATACAGTATTTTTTAGATTAGAAAGGTATTAAGAGTTAAAGAAAATGGCCATCAAGGTTTTAGTATCTGATAAGATTGACAAAGATGGGTTAAAACAATTATTTGAGAATAGTAATTATAAAGTTGACTACTTACCGGGGATGAAACCGGAAGAGTTATCCTCAAAAATCGCGGAGTACGAAGTTTTGCTGGTACGCAGTGAGACAAAAGTTACGGCGGATATTCTTGCCGCAGCAAAGAAGTTAAAATTTATTGGCCGTGCAGGTGCGGGGGTTGATAATGTTGACCTCATAGCTGCGACTAAACACGGGGTGGTAGTGGCAAACTGTCCCGGAGGGAATACCATAGCAGCATGCGAACATACGTTTGCGTTATTACTTGCGCTCTCACGGAATATACCTTCGGCTGTTGAGTCTTTAAAACAAGGGAAGTGGGAACGCAATAAATTTGTGGGCCATGAACTTTATGGGAAAACACTTTCAGTGTTTGGGTTAGGAAAAATCGGGAAAGAAGTTGCTCTCCGTGCGCTTGCGTTTGGTATGAAAGTTGTCGGGTATGATCCGTTGGTTACAGAAGAATACGCGAAACGCGCAGGAGTTATCCTTGCGGAATTTGAAGACGCTGTTAAACAAGCGGATTTTGTTACGTTACACTTACCATTAAACGACAAAACTAAGGGTATGTTCAATAAAAAAACGTTTGATTTAATGAAATCCGGGGTTTGCATTATTAACTGTTCCCGGGGTGGGGTCATCAATGAAAACGATATTGTTGATGCGTTGAATTCAGGAAAACTTGCCGGTGCGGCGCTTGACGTATTCTCCAAAGAACCTTTACCGGCAGATAATGTTTTGTACAAAACTACCCGCGGGTTGATCTTAACCCCGCATCTTGGCGCGTCAACCGAAGAAGCACAGGAGAAAGTTGCACAGGAAATCGCGGCGGTAGTTATTGATATGTTTGACAACAACCTTGTGCGTAATACCGTGAACCTACCTGCTCTTGAGCCAAGGGAAGAACTTGAACCCTATCTTGAACTCGTAAAACGTATGGGTAAATTCGTGGGGGGTATTATCGACGGTGCAGTAAAAGAAGTTAGTATAGAGTACCGCGGCGGAATTTCTAAGTACAACCTTGCACCAATATCACTCGGGTTTTTACAGGGTATGCTGACTACGATAACGGATTCTGAAGATATCAATCTCGTGAATGCTGGTGTACTCGCGAAAGAACGCGGGATTAAAGTTGTTGAAACTAAAACCAGTGAAGTTGAAGATTATGCAAACCTTGTTGTGGTAAATGTTATCTCCGAGAAGGATAAGGTTGAGTTATCCGGTACGTTATTCTCAAAAAAATCGTTAAGGTTTGTGCAGATACATAAGTTAGCGATTGATATTTCTCCGGAAGGGTATCTCCTGTATCTCAAGAACCAGGATGTGCCGGGAATGGTGGGGAAAATAGGTACTGTGCTTGGGGAGTATAAGATTAATATTGCCGGGATGGATGTCGGGAGGCAGGATCTTGGCGGGGAAGCTGTTACTATCGTGAATGTTGATAGTGAAGTACCGGAAGAAGTTTTAGTAAAACTTAAATCTATAAAGGGTATCTTACAAGCAAAAGTTGTTAAGATATAACAGAAGATAATAATGGAAACTTACGCGATACGTACAGAAAAACTTACTAAGGTATACAAAAAAGCTAGGTTTCTGTCATCAAAACTCACACCCGGGGTTAAAGACGTGAATTTGGAAGTCAACACCGGTGAAGTGTATGCGTTACTCGGCCTTAATGGTACAGGTAAGACTACTACAATTAAACTTATCCTTGGCTTATTATTCCCGACAGAAGGAAGTATTGAAGTGTTTGGCGTTAAAATGCCAAATGATGAGATACGCAGAAGTGTGGGGTACTTACCTGAACTACCGTATTTTTACCGTAACCTCACCCCGCGGGAAGTGTTGGATTTATACGGTACGCTCTCCGGGTTAAATGAGCATAAGAGAAAACAGCGTTGTGGTGAGATACTTGAACTTGTCCGGATGACAAAGTATATTGATAAACGTATGGGTGAGTTCTCAAAAGGTATGCTTCAAAGGATAGGTATTGCGCAGGCGTTACTCCATGACCCTCAACTACTTGTGTTTGACGAACCGGTAGCCGGGCTTGATCCTGTTGGTATCCACGAAATGCGAGAATTATTGTTAAACCTTAAAACACAGGGTAAAACATTAATGTTTTCATCACATATAATTTCTGAAGTAGAAAAAATATCTGATCGCGTAGGGATTATGAATAATGGACAGTTAGCAAAAGTTATTACCCAGCAGGAATGGGTGGGTAAACAAGATGGTTTAGAAAAAATGTTTATTGATGTGGTAGGGGAAAATGTTATTCCCAGGTGATAAGGTTAAGGTATGATCAGTACAGTTTTGTCTATATGTAAATACACACTGCGTGAAAGTTTAAGGAATAAAGCGTTTTTTATTGTAATCGTTTTTGGGTTAATCATCCTCTTTTCATCTCTGTTCTTTAGTATTTTAGGAGGTGAACAGGAGATACGGTTACTAACAGATTTTGGCCTTACCGCAATTGAGTTTTTTTGTTTCATAACAACGGTATATCTCGGGACAACTATTATTCTTGAAGAAATTAATAATAAAACTATATATTTCATTGTTACCCGTCCGATAAGCCGCGGGACGTATATTATGGGAAGATATCTAGGGATTTTATTAACGGTATTAATCGGTGCATTGGCAATGTATGGAATACATATAGTATTGTTGGTATTAAAGGGATGGAAGCCGGAGTACGCGTATTTCATGGGATACTTCGGGCTTATACTGAAATTGATGCTTATACTTTCAGTTGCAACCGCTACTGCTTTACTTACAACATCCGCGATGACCGGGTTGGTGTTCACGCTGCTTATCTGGGTGGCGGGGCATTTTAGCCAGGAGATGAAGTATTTAATGACAAAAACTGCGGAGATGTTTCCTAAAATACTAATGACTATCGGATACTATTGCCTTCCCAACTTTCAATACTTTAATTACCGTGATAACGCGGTACTGTCCACAATGTCAGCCGGGTTTGTGTTCGGAACACTGGCTTATGCGTTGTTGTATACAACAGTATGTTTAGCTATAACAATCATAATATTCCGGAGAAAAGAGTTTTGAAGTATCTTTACACTGCACTAATTTGGGGATTAACTATTATCAGCGCATTATTATTCCAGAAGGTGGAGTACTACAAATTCCCGTCATTACGTTCATTAACATACTCTGAAGTTTCACGAAATGATATTATAGATATTGCAGGGACCGTTATGGGTATGCGCAAAATGGCATCTAACTTCGCATGGGTTCAGTTACTACAATACTACGGTAGTGCCGAAATTGAATGTGAAGAAGAGGAAATGCATAAGTGTGAACACCATGCAGGGATAGATTTTGGTTCAGGGAAGTATCCTAAATTCACTAAACTATCACTCCGTGTGATTAAGTTAGACCCCTATTTTCATTATGCTTATCTTTACAGCGCTGGCGCGTTAGCGTGGAACCTTGAACGCCCGGATGATGCGTTGGAGATCCTGCAAACCGGGGTGAAATATAACCCTAAATACTGGAAGTTCAGGTTGTATATTGCAGGGATTGTTTACAAAAAAATTAAGGATTACGGTAAAATGGTAAATGTTTTGGAAGAAGCTGTAACATATCCCGATTGTCCTAATATGGTGAAGAGTATACTGGCAAATATATACGAATTGCAGGGAAGATTCGCGGATACGCTTAAACTATGGCTGCAGATTTATGATACCAACGATCTGTCATACAGAGAAAAAGCTATTAAAAAAATTGATGAGATGAGCGCAAAACTTGGCTTGGATAAAGCAAATTGATGTTGACTTATTCGTATATAATAAATAAAATGAATAGCATTGTTTTTTAGTACTTTCGGGCCCGTAGCTCAGTTGGTAGAGCATCTGCCTTTTAAGCAGGTGGTCGCGCGTTCAAATCGCGCCGGGCTCAGAGTTTATGTGTGTATTGATAATGATAATGGTTTAAATATGCCCCCATCGACTAGCGGCCTAGGTCATCACCCTTTCAAGGTGGCGGCACCAGTTCGAATCTGGTTGGGGGCGAGTGTATTATTTTTTTAGATATAGTATAGGATACGAAAGGAGCGCGACGCAAATTTATGGCGGATCAAGAGTTTAACATATCTGAGTGGGAACAAATACTGTCAAAACTCGAAGACCGTATTGAGAAAGAACGCGAGAAATATAACCAGCAATTACGTGAGAAAGACCGTGAAAAACGTATACTCAGCGATTTCGTTGCGGAGAAAGATGTTGAGATTAAACATCTGCGCGATAAACTTCAAGCGGATAGCGTAGAATCAAAAAATGAATTTGATAAACGTATAAAAGAGTTGCAGATAGAACTTGAGAATAAAGAACGTATACTGAACGAAGGCATAGCAAATCGTGACAGCGAAACTGTTGTGTTACGCGATGAACTTCGTAAACGCCGGAATGAACTTTGGGAAGCTGAACAAAAGTTTAAAGAAGCGCAGGTGAAGATTGAAGCGCAGCACGCTGAAGAACGCGCACAGTTGGAATCAAAAATTGTGTCATTCCGCCAGCAGGTGGATGATCTTAAGACACAGATTACACAACAGGAGATTAAGTTACGCAGTGATGCTCAGGAATCTGAACGCCGCAGTGTAACCGGCCTCCAGGAAAAGTATGAAAGTATAATCCAGGAACTTAAGCAACAGCTGGTAGAAGAGAAGAAAGCGTTTGATCAGATGTTTGCCGAGAAAGAAAAAGAAATATCGGGTGTAAAAGCTGAATCATTAAAACATGAGAAAGAAATGGCGCTTGCAGCGGAAGAACTCAGGCATCAGATGACACAGACACGGTTGGGGTTGGAAGAACAGTTGAATACGCTTGAACGTAAGAGTAACGAAGATAAAATGTTATTTGATGGCAAAGTAACGTTACTGGAATCAAAAATTGATGACCTCACAAAAGAACGTGATGAATGGATCAATAAAACACGGGAACAACAGGGGAAGATTGAATCCCTGGAATCACAGGTATATGAGTCTAATAACAAGGTAGAACTTGTTCGTAAGACAATGGAAGATAAAGTATTTGAGAAAGAAAAACAGATAAGTGAACTACAGGTAGAAATTTCGAAACGTGATGCTGAACTCCGAAATCTATCGGAGAAAGAAGAAAATGAACGCTCAAGAGTTAAGAAAACACTTACTGAGAAGTTATTGAAGTTTGAATCCACAACACTGGCACAAGAGGGGTATGTGAGCAATGATGTCCCTGTAACACAAGTATCATCCGCTGAAAATGTGCCGTATACAACAGAAAAACAGGTAAGTGAAGAAACCAAGGGTATAGTTGCTTCAATCCCTGCGGATATAGTGCAAGATAAGAAAGATACGCAGGTAGTACCGGCTGAAGATACAAAAAATATTGACGAAAAACGCCGGTGGTTTTGGAAAGAACGTAAACTTAAATAAGTTTGTTCTAACGCTATAACGGGTGGCTAGCTCAGTTGGGAGAGCGTTGCCCTTACAAGGCAAAGGTCATCGGTTCAAGCCCGGTGCCACCCAGGTGTTTCACGTCGAGAACCTCAAAAAATGTATTTGTACGAATTTGTATGAATTAGTGTGTTTTTGCACCTGCAACGGACGCTTTTTGGACACTCGTAAATAACTGCCTTTTCATAGCAGAGGGTGCTTAACGAATGGTATGCGCACATATTCTATTTCTATCGCAAGAAGTGTGTCATATTTATTAACCACTAAAAACTCGTTATCTTTATGGGACAACAAACTGACAACGAAAATGAAACTCGTCGCCGCCGAATGTTTTGTTGTACCGGACAGGAAGAACGAGATAGTATCTCGGTTCGACGACGGACAACGCGACAAGATAAACAAACTCGGTTGCCAACCTCACAAAATCGCTGAGCGTAACCGTGTTGGACTTGGGGTTTGACAGGTAATAAATAAGACGTAATTTGTGATGAATAAATAAGCTATCCGCAAATCTTGAATAAACTATCCCCAAAAACCGAGTTTTGTAGTCGACAAAACAAGTTGTTACAATTCTGTTACAAATTTGTTATATATGTAACATTGACATTTCAGATAAAGTTTACTATTAATGTGTTTGTGTAATAAAAATTATCAATAGATTCAAATATGCTTCATAGAATCGTTGTACCTAAGGAATCTACAAGTAAGAAATGTTGTACGTAAAAAGACATAAGGGAAATTATTTTGTTTGAGTTTGAACTTTTTAAGGGATTTTGTTGTCTATATTAGTAGGAAGAGGTAATAATTTGAACTTTTTGAGTACTCAGTTGTCTAATTAAGGTAAGGACAGTATTTGGAATTTAAGTAATTAGGTATATTTTAAGAAAGGGGTCAAGTGTTAAATGAGTAAAAAGGTGTTAAGGTTGGTAGGTGTGGTTATCGGATTGTTTATTTTCACGAACATAGGTTATTCAGCTGTGCCGAACTTGATGAACTACCAAGGACAGTTGTTGTACAACAACGAACCGGTTACAGGATTGAAAAGTATGGTGTTCGGTTTATACGATACTCTTTCAGGCGGTACGCTTCAATGGACAGAAACTCAAGAAGTACAAATATCCAGCACTAGCGGAGGTGTATTCAATGTGGTATTAGGTTCAAGTGTACCAATACCCGCGTCGTTGTTTGCTAATACGACTTTATATCTACAAACAGAAATTGATACTACTGATTTCGGCCGCCAAAGAATTGTAGCATCCGGATATGCGTTTAAATCAGAATACGCAGAGAAATCAGTCGGCAACTTTACGATTGGGGGCAACCTAGGAGTTGGGACAGAAACGCCAACGGCAAAAGTGCATATTATCGGAGAAGACTCAAATAATAGTAATGCTCCAGATACTCTAAGGGTTACAGGTGGAAAAGGAGGAACCGTAAATTACAAGGGCGGGAAAATTATTTTGGAGGGTGGTCCAGGAGGTACGTCAGATCAAAACCCGGGGCAAGGTGGGGATATTGAAGTAACTGGCGGTACCGGTGGAATAGATATTAATGAAACCTATGGCGGAATTGGTGGAGATATAAAAATTGAGGGAGGATATAGTCTTTACAATCCTGGCAATGTATTATTAGCATACGAACATGGAAATGTAGGAATAGGAACAACAAATCCTGAATGGCCGTTACATATATATGGTAGTACGGCTACTTCTTTTACTACAGTGCTTGATCACGAAACTACGGAATATAATATGCCAACGCCTGCATTGGTGTTGCGTGGGTTTACAAGCAATATCGCAGGCGCAGGTTCAGGATTTGGGTCACGGATAATGTTTCAAGTAGAAAATTCTGCCGGAGCACAGAAAGACGCTGCGTATTTTGACGGAATTTTATCTACCACCACAGCCGGATCGGAAGCCGGGGCGGTACGTATTCTTACCCGTAAAAATAATGCAATGACCGAAAAAGTGCGGGTAGATAGTGACGGGAACGTTGGTATAGGGACCACAAACCCGGGCAAAGCGTTGGACGTAGTAGGCGAAGTAAGAAGTAATATCAACGGCACAAACTTCTATATGGTCCCCCAGAATGGGATAATCATGTGGTCCGGTACACTCGCGACCATACCAACTGGATGGGCGTTATGCGATGGTAATAACGGTACACCAAACCTTATTGATAGGTTTATACTAAGTGTGGACACCGGCGAAGATCCTGGGTTAACTGGTGGAACAACAACGCATTCACATTCAGTAAGTTCGCACACGCATCAGGTAGATCCACCAAATACGGTATCTAGTACGGAATCTATAGAGAGATGGATGACAGACACTACTGGCACAGACGGATTTGCCAGAGACGAACATACACATTATGTGAACATAGCGGAGTTTACAAGTGGTTCGAGTAGCCCGGGTACAAATAATCAAAGTCATTTACCAAAATATTACAAACTCGCGTTCATAATGAAATTGTAGTTATGTTGAATTAAAAAGAAAAGTAGGGCACTTATCACGACGGATGAAGGGAATGGAAATGTTAAGTAGACAAATTGGTGTTTATCATATAGCTGTGATATTGAGAGTAAACATACAAATATGAACATAGCTGTCTTATTAGTAACAGCGTTGTTGGTACTTGGTGCAGGGTTTATTAGTAAAGGTGTGTATGTCGAAAAAAAGGGAACGATGACGACTAGTCAAACGCAGCAACAATCAAATCCCGATATGAGGGATCATAAAACTGACACAGTATCGGTTGTGAAAGATGAAAACAATAACAAAATAAATAGTACGGATACAACAGCAAGTAGCCAGGTGGTTCAGCAAGCCAATACTCTAGTAAACGAAGAAAAACCTGTAATAACAACAGTTGCAAAAAACGTTGACAGTAGTAATAGGAATAAAATAGTGTTTGATGATTTGTCTACGTATATTACGTACATAACCAGAAAATATATGAAAATTCAACCAACTGGGCTTGATGAAAAAATAAAAACGAATTCAAAAATAACGTTCTGGGATAGGTTGTCAATTGGTGCAGGTGTGGGAACAGGAACATGGGGAGAATATATATCTGCAGGCATAGGTGGTGCTTATGGTGGCACAACACATACTGGTGCAGGAACTTATTGTGGTTTTTTTGAATATAGACAAAATATATTGGGAGCTAAAATAGAAGTAACTTCTGCAAAAGGACCTATGAAAAGCGGAAGACTGGACGAAGGGTATATAGATGAGACAATAATTAAAACACAAGAAGTTGAAAGTAATTCTGTGTCATTTTGTCCAGTTATATTTTTACGATCCAATTTATATATCGGCGTGGGCGTAGAGTACTATTTTTATAGATTAAGTTACTCAGTTACTAATTTAAGAGATGATATTAATGGTTTATCAGTTGTAACAAATAGATATACAAACATCACAAACAATAATGGATTGGGTTCACAAACAATAATTGGATGGGAACCCAGAATATATAGAAATCTCTATTTCACAATGAGTATTACACAAAAGTATTACAGTAATACTATCGAAAGGTTATACGTTGATTTATCAGGAACATTTTACTCAATAGGAATTAAATATTGTGGAAAACCTTGAAAAATAAAGGATATATTATGAAAAAAAATGTCTGTAAATGTTTCTTAATTTTGTTACTTTTCGTTTTTAGCAACCAGTTATTAGCGAGTCAATACACGTTAAATTCTACAATAGGGTCTTTTGGTGCAGTATCAGAAACTGGTAATTCGCATTTGATAGTCAGTGGAGGGCAAACAACAAACCAACAATCTGCAAACCAAGGATATACATTATTAGCAGGAAATATTTTTAGAACAAACTTATCTATAGAAGTACCAACAATAGTTTATCCACCTAATCATAAGATAATGTATCGTTACAATATTTCTTTCGATTGGACTGATATAAACAATGCTGCTTCATATGACTTTGAATTGTTTGGTACAAGTTTATGCAATACGACAAGTTCGCAATATACTATTGAGCTGACTACGGGAACTTATCAATGGCGTGTTCGCGCGATGTTAAATGATGTTATCAAGAGCAGCTGGACGGAAACGATGGAAGTTATTGTTACAACAAGTAATTATAATCCCATTATTTTTGTTCATGGTCGTCAATTGGTGAATTCAAGGGGTTTTAACGCTCTTGATTATTGGAGAGGAAAACCAGACTCGGAATTTGAAGATACAACAGCCATGACGAAAATAATAACAGGAAAATATCAGGATTATATTGCAGGCAAATTAGAGTGCAATTATCAAACCACACAAGATGATCTGTATACTTCTATTGCATCTACTGATAACAAAAACAAAACAATTTGGAATTTCACTTATTACGGTAACGATTGTGGTGTGATTGGTAGTAATGGAAATCTGTCTGCAACAGGGGTGGAAGGAGTAGCATATTATGCTGATCATTCATCAGGTGTACAAGTACCTTTTGGATTACCAGCCGGTTTGGTCTATTCAACGGCGTTAACAAGCGGAGGTAGTCAAGCCGAAAGATTAGCTAATTTTATTGATAAAGTTTTAGACGTAACAGGAACAGAAAAAGTTAATATAGTAGCTCATTCACTCGGTGGATTGGTTTCTCGTTCAGCAATCAAGTGGTATGGATGCAATACAAAAGTAAAGAAACTGATAACTATTGGTACGCCTAACCAAGGAGCAGATTATAGTGTATTTGAATATTTAATGGGAGGATACGGTGATTTCCCTTATGGGGAGGATTTAGAAACATTTAGATTTAATAAATTTAGTAATGGGAGTAGAGAAGATACTTTTACTAACTTTTTGAACGAAGGAAATCCGGGAGATTGGGCTGGAGGAGTAAAGTATGCCACAATAGCTGGAACTCGCAGTCCACTACCTTGGGGGCGTAATATTAATAAAATAGAAATAAACTATACTATACGCGACGATTGTTTGTTTAACACTGAGTGGGTAGAGCTACCTGGGGCAGAATTTAATGCAATAACTTATGCGAGTCATGGTACTAGTATTAATGGGAATATGGATACATATATACCTTTAACTAGCATAAAGGCAGAAATGACTGTAGGCCCCATCATTGGGGAAAATTCGCTTACTTCGTGTAATTATACCACTGATATAATTAGGTGTTGGATTATGGATGATATTAATCCGTTTATTTATAAAGAAACGGGAGAAAGTCAGCGAAGTTACTTATTTTCAACTTCTCCAGAAATAGTAAAAATTAGAACTCAATTTGAACCTATGGGACCAGCCCTATGGGGTATTCCTTGTGAAGTACGAGCGGATATTAATTTCAAAAACAGCTTTAATAAAAATAAATATATTTGGTTAACAGTTACTTGTAATAGTTGGGATACAAACAATGGTACGGAAGAAGTGACGCGTGTTTATGATTCTACTGGTAATATTGTAGGCTGTACTGTAAAAGCCAATACTTATTGGATATATACTTCATCAATCTCATCGGAAGGCTATTGGTATCCAGTTGAACCATCAAAGATGAAATTTAGTTACACAATTGCTGGTGAAGTGGTTGATTCGTCTGTAGATAAATTTCAATATGTATATGGTCCAATAGAGTATAAAGATTTAAATTTTGAAACTTATGGTACAGAATCAGTTCCCATTACTGCAATTTTAAACGTGGGAGATTCAAACTATGAGATATATAAGATTGATAGAATTCCTTTAAGTGATTATAACGGCAATTATTCATCAACAACGGTAATATTTTCTACCTATGTCTGTATAAACATTTCATTAGATCCCAAACCTATCGGACCAAGTTCTGGGAAAATACAACTACAACAAAGCGCAGCGGAATATAAATACAGAATATTTTTGTACACCCGCAAATCGAATCCTAGTCAAGACATAGAAATCTCCAGTCCAACAGTAGACTCTATAAAACCCCGTTCACGAGTAAATACGCCATCAAATTATTTTGTTAACGCTGCTACGTTTACTGTGATGTGGACTGGTATTGACGACTATTCGGGTATCAAGTGTTATCATATAGAATATAGTACTGACAATTTTAATACTTGGCAATTGTGGAGTATAGAAAGTACGTCGTGGACATACTTAACCACCTCTACATTTAATGTAACCGGGCTTACCAGCGATACCACAATATATTTCCGCAGCCGTGCGGAAGACTATGCTGGTAATTTAGAGGATTGGGGAGCTCAAACAGATTACGATTGTTACGCAGTTATAGATTTAACCCCGCCGTCAACAGTTCAACTATTATCACCGCCAAACAATGGATATGACAACCACAATAACGGCTATGCAGTTTTTGACTGGCAAGACTCAACCGATGATAGATTAGCGTATTACGAACTGCAAGTAGATACTATGCCAGACATGTCAAATGCGAGTATAGTTTCAATAGAAGAATCTGAATTTAACTTGTTTATTTATGATTATTATGGTCAAAATTACGGTCTTGACGACGGAAGGTATTATTGGCGTGTCCGCGCGAAAGATGCTGCTGGAAACACAAGCCCGTGGTCAACAACCTGGTCATTTATTATCGACCCCA
>JBBAAG010000066.1 GCA_041658405.1 Elusimicrobiota bacterium | reverse complement strand
TCCTTAGGGTATTTATTATACCCGGTTTTTGTTTTTCGCGCCACAGGGGGTACCCCCTGTGATGGTACTAGTTCCTTAATAGTTAATTAGGTACCTAACTTGAGGTCACTATCGCTGAGAAATTGGGATGACCGCATAAAATCGGTAAATTATGCTGACAATTGGGCGTATAGTCGGAATATAATCAAATATTATGACTATGAAAATGAAGGTGGAGATTGTACGAATTTCGTATCGCAATGTTTAAGAGATGGGGGATTGCGTTTTGCTTCTAATCAAGCATCATTGGTTGATGACAAGGGTTGTGTAATTAGAACAGCTGATATGCCCGGTGCTTTGCAAAATTATCACGGAGCTATAAAGACAACAGTCGATTATACTTATTTGAATGATGAGAGAACTGAACAAAACCTTATTGATTTTGTAAAAACGACATCACCATCAAATTTGCGTGAAGGAGATGTGGTTTCTTTTTCAGTGCCTAATAAACAATATTATCATACGGTAATAATAACAGGTAAATCTGCGAATGGAGATTTGTTATATAATGCTCACACTGATAATAGATGTTATGAAAGATTAAGTATACATATTGGTGGGGAAGTTAAGTTAAATAATGGTAAATCTGCAATAAGATATCTTGATGTAAATAAAAATGAAACTTATGATTCCGGAGAATATCCCATATATGTAACATATTTTCACATTCCCGATTCGCCCATTGCAAAATATGTAGAAATTCAACAAAATTCTCAAATCAAATACCATGCTTATCATAGTTATGACACTGACCAATTGATTGAACCTATTTCCGAACCTGTTAAGGATGGGGAAGTAACAATCAAAGTTATTTTTGACACTCCAATGAAAACCGACTCAAATCAAATTTCATTCAGTAAACTTCCTTATTCAGCAAAATATTTCGAGCCCGCCGGTGGGACAAACGGATGGAAAACAATAAATTATACCAACTATACTTGGTACGGGAAATATACAATTCCCCAAAATCATGGTTCTGACTATGACGATAGTAATTACATAAGTATTTTTGCTCGTGGACTTGACAATTCACCAATTGATCCCGACGAAGACCTAACAGAATATGAAAGCAACTCAACGTCTCCCGATATCCTGCACCAGTTTAAGATAGACACCACAAAACCAAAGGTGCAGGTAAAAGAAGCGAAAGGTGAGGAAAAGATATATTATGATACGAGTAAATATAGCGATATAAAAAACAACCTCACAGAATCCACGACGGTATGTTTGATATTAAGCGACGACCCTACGGGTTCCGGGATAGCCGAGATAGAAGTTTGGAAAAATAAAGATAATAACAGCAAATGCATATACCAAGAGACCTTCGACGATTATGACTATAATGAATTTCCTACCATTACTTGTTTAGTTCACACGATAACCGAAGGACAAATCCGTGTTAAGGTGTGGGACAAGGCTAAAAACCTTTGCGAGTACATTTTTACGGTTAAAGACTTATGCCCGCCTGTTGTTGAGGTACGGGACGGCACAGGCAAAATAATTGACTGCGGCGAAGTAACCGCATATAAAGACGTGAGTATCGCGGTCAACGACGGTGATTACGGAGAGGGGATTGACAAGATAGAAGTAAGGAAAGACAATCCAGATACCGGCGAAGCGATACCGCCATATCCTGACTATACAGATTACGGGCAAAGCCATACGTACAGTGTTACCAACTTGCCGGACAAAGGTTTTATATATATCAAAGCATGGGACAAAGAGGGCAACGTTGCAACCTACGATTTTGAAGTAGACTCTATACACGAGTTGGAAACCAAACAACCAGACTTTATGGAGCCAGGCAGCGTGTTGACAAATATAGACACAATCAACCAACCGGGCAGCATGAAAATTTTGTGGTGGAACAAAATATACTGGCCGTCAAGTTTTACGTACTGTACCGATGTTATACCTGTTGCATATAACCAGAAACCTATTGAGAAGATTGGCGACCAAACGAGGTTATATTACAAAAAAGGAAGTGTTGGTTATGAGGATATAAAAGATGGAAGACCCATTTCGTTTCATGACAGTCCGAAAGTAGTTGATGGTCAATTTGATGGTAGGCCGTTAACAGTAGAAATCCGGGTAAAAGTCGTTTCTGGCAAGATAGTGTTAGGAAATGACATAACATATCATGTGCATTATTTTAGGGATAGTGGAATAGGAACGCATTTTAGTTTAAATATCTTTAAAGACTATGCGGTTTTTGAAGGCAGCAGTGGTGAAATGCCTCGTTATACTTACACGCGGTTTGATATAACCCCGGGTGTCGAACATACTTATCGTATAGTAAGAGGTAGTTGGGGTAATTACAATGGGTTCAATGGGTTATACGTAGACGGAGTAAAACAAAGTGATTTTTGGTTTGACGTGGGTGTTGCGAATTACTATAAATTTACTTTATCCGGAGAAAATACTATTAGTGAAACACATGAAAGCTACTGGAGTTATTTTGCGTACACAAACGGTTTATGTTCGCCCGACCAACTGCAGAGCCCTGGACAATCCAACGGTTTAGAAGGCGTATTCATTTCTACAGTAATAGATGCCGGCCGTAGCGATAACTGGGACAAAATAATGTGGAATGGCGCAACCCCGTCTGGCACTTCAGTATCTTTGCAAACGAGAACCGGTAACGTTTCAACACCTGATGATAATACGTGGTCACCGTGGGCAGAATATAGCAGTGTCCCAATAAACACTTTAGTTGACATCACGTCGCCCCATCGGCGGTATATCCAAAAAAAGGTTGTATTAACTACAACTTCAAATAATATATCCCCGATAGTAGATGATATACGGTTGGAACATACACCGGACACTGTGCCGCCTCAAACCCCTGAAAACCAAACAGTAACCGCAAGTAATGACAGTGTGACAATAGATTTTACTATTCCTTTGGATGCCAACCCTGCAGGGTGTATTGTATATGCATCCATCGCTTCGCACTGGGTAAAGAAAAATACGGAGTTGATAACCACACCGTTTTTTGTTGATGAGAACGTTGAGAACGGTGTAACTTACCAGTATGCAGTAACTGCGGTGGACTACGCAGGTAACGAAAGCGCGTTTCCGGAGGCTCTGCTAACGGCAACGCCGGTAGCAGTCCCTCCTGGGACGGTTACGGACTTAGTTGTTACCCCGGGTGTTGATAACATAATACTTACCTGGACCTCCCCCGGCGCTGATGGTACTGTAGGCGACATACGGAACGGGCGGTACCAAATAAAATATTCTACGTACTTGGTCAATGGTGAAGTACCGGATACTAACATACTTGTGTTATCCACAAATACGGTATGTGGCGTAGCTGAAATAACGCCTGTGCCGGTATCGGACAAAGAAATAAACTATTTCCAGATCCGTGCTATTGATAGGGCAAATAATAGTTCGTCCTGGTCCGGAGTTGTAAGTACGTCAACGCTATTTTACGCTGAAAGCCCGGATTCTATTGTAAATATAAGATATTTAATGGCCAAAATAGGTAGTGAACCTGCGGAAGTCAGTATAGTTGAAGAATCTACTACAACCACACTTGGTACAGAAGCTGTTACTTCAGCGACCACCGGCGGGTTGTTTGTATTTAGTCATTTATACAATATTCAACCTAACAGTGCCGAGATCATACCGTCAGGCGAACTAACTTTTTACTATACCGACATCGGGTTGCCTTCAGTAGAATCCGAACTAAACATTTACCGGTATCACCAAAACGTATGGAATAAGATACCGATGTTAAATATAAACGTTGAAAATAATTATGTTAAATCGCGAATATCTTCACCAGGATTGTATGCGCTTTTGTTGTCCACAGCGGATACCATTGCGCCGGTTACAGATTTGAAGTTAATAAATGGCCGGCAATTTTACATAGGACAAACCGTTTATTGTTCAAGTACTACACAGTTTGAGTTCACTGCTTACGAGCCTACGCACGTAGTAAAAGATTTAAGCTCTGGTATAGCATCTATAATGTACCGTATTGACAACAATCCGGGCTGGGCTGTCTACACCGCCCCGTTTGAACCGGATGAAAATGTGCATAAAATAGAGTATTATAGCGTAGACAACGCCGGTAATTATGAAATCGTAAAATCTACGGTAGTGTATATAGACACCCACCCGCCGGAAACGCAATGTAACAATATCGGCGATTGGTATTTTGACGGCGAAAAATATTTTGGTAATGGGTGGAACACAACTTTTGTTTTTGTAAGTACCGACCCTGTATTTAACGGCGTTTCATCAGGATTATGCCGCGCTGAAATCGATATAGATTCTGCGGGATATGTTTGTGGCATTACCTCAGTAAGTTACACTGATGAAGGACAGCACACTGTAAAGTGTATAAGCGTTGACAATGTAGGCAATATAGAACCTGAAAAAGTATTTAATATATTGATAGATACCGCCCCGCCGGAAAGCGAATTGTTTGTAAGCAGTCCGGTAATATACAGATACGATAATGTTTTTATTACTTCCGAAACGAGTTTTACTATAACGTCGGCAGACCGAGGCATGTTACCGTCGGGTGTAAACGGGATTTATTATATTACAGATAATTATGACTGGTGGAATTTTTACGAGAGTACGTTTAATATAACCGGCCCGGATGGTTATTACGGGATATCTTATTTTGGTGCGGATAATGTAAATAATATGGAAGATACTAAAGGGCTTAGCGTTGTATTAGACAACACGCCTCCTGAAGTGTTTATGTTCTCGCCTACTGGCGGGGAACGGTATTTCCAAGGACATGACACCTTGAAAGTTAACTATATGGTTATAGACTACGACCCGTCGCCAATGTATTACGCGTACCTTACAAAATTGGACGATGGCTCCAAGAGGTTGGTGGTACAAAATGATGAAATAGACGTAACAAACCTTAGTACTGGCAGCTGGACGTTTACGGTAGTAGCCCATGATTGGTTTGGACACTATACCTCGTCTACTACGGCGGAGTTCGAGATATTAACGCTTCCCACCGATAATGAACCACCGGTGATAACGATAAACTCGCCCCAAGGCGGCAGGTATGTTATAGGAAAAGATAATATCAATTGTAATTTTAGCGTAACCGACAACGTTGGGATAAGTTTTAATAAAGTAACGGCATATTTGTCAGAATCTTCTTCCCCGAGTTATGTAAGCGTAACGTCTTTTACAATAATAAGCGCTTCTTCCTTATTCCCGGGTACTTGGACTTTAGATATAACTGCAGCTGATTATGCAGGTAACAGTTCATCGCTTAGCAGCCTTCCGTTTG
Source organism: Elusimicrobiota bacterium (assembly GCA_041658405.1). NCBI lineage: Bacteria > Pseudomonadati > Elusimicrobiota > Elusimicrobiota bacterium. Next base: position 12,769 of record JBBAAG010000066.1, on the reverse strand, counting down.
AAATCGTCAAGGACACTTTTCCTCCGAGCACATATGTATATATCAGCGCTCCTAAATATGTTTCGGATAGCAATACTTATGTCCGTAGCGATACAGAATTTGTATTTACAAGTACTGACGATGCAGTACTTGCAAATGATAGGGTCGGGATAGGAGTTAATGAATTAATATATAGTATTGATGGCCACCCCGAGAATACGCTGTATGAATTAACCTTTTCCACTGCGAGTGGATACTATGAGACAAAAAGAAATTTGTACGAATTGACGAGTTACGCCCAAGAATACTTATCTACAGTTACCGAAAGTACGCACACTCTGGTATACAAAGCCCGGGATGTTAATGGTAATATGGAATCCATAAAAGCAACATCCTTTATTTTGGACAACACCGGCCCCATTGTACATATTTCAAGCCCCGCAGACGGCGCGTTTGTAAGAGATGCAATAGATATTAACGTGAATGCCAGTGACGCAGGGTGCGGGGTCAAAAAAATACTGGTTTTTGTGAACGGAGTATTCAAGTACGAATCTGTTGGATCGGATTGTAGTTACCACTGGGACAGTTCTAAATACCAAGACGGGGTTTATACCATAGAAGCCTTTGCATGCGACCAGTTGGACAACTCGTCGTCTACAAAAATATATGTAGCGGTAGTAAACACTTCGCCTGAGGATCATACGCCGCCGGAAGTGAGTTTTGTTATTACGGGCTCTTCGTTCTCAGTTAATGACAGTATATATATAAGTTCTTCTACAATATTTAAATTATCGGCACTGGATACTGGGATAGGCTTAAAATTAATGAAGTGGCGAATAGATGAAAATGGGTGGAGCGATTATTTAGGGGATTATAATTTGCCTGACCCGGGCGAATATAGTTTGGAATGTATTGCTGAAGATTATGTTTGTAATATTACGACTTTTGTTAAACAAGTGATAGTTGACGTTGATTCTCCGGTTTCATCGATTACGTGCAGTGGCCCATGGTACGTATCGCCGGATGACGTTATTTGGATAGCTTCACAAACAGTATTCAATATTATAGCCGAAGACACAGGAAATTATGCGTCGGGAATCAGGTATAGCGAATATCTCATTGATGATAGCACTAACTGGATAAAAGTAAGCTCAAGCGATTGGTTTAAGATGGATTCTGAAAATATGGTCATCTTGGGGACCCATACAATATTTTACCATAGCATTGATAATGTTGATAATGTTGAACCAATAAAGTCAGTGGTAATAAAATATATGGACACACAACCTCCGAGGACCACGCTGAGTTTTAACGACCCTAAGTATGAATCTAGTGTTATGACTTACATCACTATCAATACAACAGCAACGCTATCGGCAATAGACGATTTGGTAACACTAGGCGATGGGTTAGGAACAGGAGTGGCAACGACGCAATATCGGATAAACACCGATACTTATCTTATAGCAGACTGGCAGCCGTACGTTAACCCGATACAAGCAGGAAATTTGTTTGGCGGTCGCTATAATGTTCCAGACGGCTGTGTCGGCCTCTGGACCTTTGATAACATCAGTGGTGTCACAGTTATTGACGATTCCGGCAATAACAACGACGGCGTGATTGAAGGGCAAGACACTGCTCCGGTGTTGGAAACCACACCCCGGGGTAAAGGCCTGGTGTTTGACGGCACAGACGATAAGGTCGTTATCAACGATTCTTCGTTGCTTGATTTCACAACAGGCATATCTATGGAAATATGGTTTAAACCGTCACTCATCCCGCCGTTTGTATACAGCGATTTATTGTACAAACTCGGCCACTATAACATCCCTGGATACAGTTTGTTTTATCGTATCATAGCGGATAATGGTGCACCGGATAATGTTGCGATGTTTACTATAACTCCTCCGGAAACAAGTAATAACAGTACCGGCGTGCTGCCGGATGAGTGGAACCACGTGGTAGTAACTTGGCAAAGCGTCTCTGCCAGCGGCGACGGGTACAAGCGTATATATATCAACGGGCAAGAGAAAACTGATGCCCGCCAATACTACGCCGGGCCCATAGGTACCAACAACTCGCCGTTATATATAGGATATGATTCAATCCACGGAAGTAATTGGTATAAAGGCGTGATAGATGATGTTGCGGTATATAACCGCTCGTTAACGGAGCTTGAAATCACGGAACACTATAACACAAATAAACTGATTAAACCGGGAGTAGTAACAACTATTAACTATAACAGCATAGACCATGCAGGAAACGTGGAACCTGTTAAGACAACGAACGTTGCGTTGGACAACCGTGCGCCGGTAACGCTGGTAAAAAATATTACAGGGCCGAACTTTGTAGTTGACCCGCAGGAAAGTTTGCCATCCGAATGGCAGGGCGTAACGATAGACCCCGCCGTTCTTCAAGACCCTACCAGCGCATACTACGACATAGCAACCGGCACGTTGACGCTTCTGGGCCGTGCGTTGGTTGCGGGTTATATCTTTAGCCCGAACCCCGGGCATCTTATACCGTTGAACATTCCCGGGAAAGTTAATAATTATTATGTGACAAGCCAGACGCAGATAGAACTCGAATCTCTCGATTACCCCACCGGTGCGGGGCTCGTGAATTCCGGCATAAAATCGTTGTGGTGGAAAGTAAAAGATAGTACCGGCGCTGAAAAAAGTTCAGGTACAGAATATAACACCCCGACAGTAAAGGTATCGCTATCATCCTATCTTTCCGATGGGGAGTACGAACTATCCTCTGCGGGAATCGACAATCTTGACAACCAGGAACTACCTGCAGTACTTGAACATTTGTATTTGGACAACACCGCCCCGCAAACGTCGCTAGTGTTGACAGGCGATAATTTCCAGGCCGTAGAGCAAACGTATATTAATACAAACACGCAGTTCGTATTGTCTTCCAATGACGGCGCAACGGGTTCCGGCGTAAATGCGGTATATTACCGTGCAGATAACGCTCCGCCGCCCGGTACGTTATATACCGGCAGTTTTAGTTTAGGCAATACGATAGTGCCTGTAATAGAAACCGTACCGGACGCATGCGGCGCGTGGCATTTGGACGATAACCAGGTAACAGATGCTTCGGGGCAAGGTATGACTGCTTATATATATTCAACTCCGCAAAGCGTTGCCGGTAAATACGGTACGGCGTATAAGTTTGACGGTATTGACGATGGCGTGTATATAAACAGTAGCGACTCGTGGATGCAGCTTCCCAATTTATCATTTACGGTCTCCGCATGGATAAACCCTGTGACGTATAACTGTACCGGTGCACGCCCTGACGGCGAGAACGCGTATTTCATTAGCAGCCCCAGCCATTTTAAGTTTGAACTCCGCGAGGACGGCAAAATCGAAGCGTGGCTTGGCGCACAAGGATTCTCTAAACTAACCTCAAATACACGTGTGCCGACAGGGCAATGGACGCATGTTGCGATGTCCTATGCCCGTGAGGCCCAGCAATTCGTTTTGTATGTCAACGGCAACGAAGAAGCACGGATGACAACCAATTTTACTGTCCAGGATAACGACAGAAATATGATGTTTGGCGCAAAATGTCCCGGACAAAACTATTATAACGGCGCGCTTGACGATGTGTTAGTATGTTTCCGCGCATTGACTCCTGAAGAGCTGCGTACGCAGGTAATTGGCGTCAACGGGTTAAACCTTGCAGATGGCCAGCATGAAATCAAGTACTATGCGACGGACTACTTGAGCAACACGAGCCAGGAAGCCGGTATGACAGTTATACTGGACACCACCCCGCCGGTAACCGCCGTATCGTCGTACGACGATGTTTGGCATAACGCCGATTTTGAAATCCCTCTAGTGCCTAATGACACATTATCCGGTGTGAAAGAAACTAATTGGGTGTTGATAATAAACAATCAGCGGTTAGGGATAAAAACTGTGAGTAAAGACGGCCAACCGAAGATAACCCTTGATGGAGATAATATTAGTTTGGAATATTGGAGCATAGACAACCTTGGAAACGAAGAATTACCGCACAAGACGTTGACAGGGATAAAGTTGGACAAAACCCCGCCGAATATAGCGATAAACTCGCCGTTGCCCGGCGGGCATTATACCTGGGGCCGTGATTCGTTGAATATAGACTTTACGCTTGCAGACAACTACGACTCTTCGCCGCAAAGCACGTGCTATCTTGAAGACGAAGGGAAGCTCAACCGTATACCTGTAACAAATGGGCAGGCAATTACCGATTTTTCTCAACTCCACCCGGGTTGGTGGCATTTGACGGTCATTGCTGTTGACTGGCTTGGTAACACAGGTTCATCAACGGCCACCGCGTTTTTTATCAATTACGACATCCTGCCTCCACGTACGGTATTAAGCTATGCCGGGCCTAGTTATAATCCTAACGGTAAATTGTATGTAGGCCGCGAAACAACATTTTTATTGTCCACAAACGACGATTTACGCGTGGTTGGTGACTCAGCAGGTATTGGGGTAAGGGAAACAAAATACGAAATTGACGGCGAACAATACGTATATTCCACACAATTTAGTTTAACCCTTGCCGGCAATCATATGATCCGTTACCGCAGTATAGACAATGAAGGCAACGAAGAGTCCTGGCAGTCGATGGAAGTAATAGTGGATACCACTTCGCCGGTGACAGTGCACAGTTTAAACAAAGGCCCATTGTTTTACGACGGTACGAAACATTGGATTACGTGCGATACGTTGTATGAGCTAACTGCTGAAGATACCGGCGAACCCGCGACGGGCATAAGAAACTCTGAATACCGTATCAACGGCAGTTCCAGCTGGGTGACGTACGCCGGCCCGTTTAACCCTGACCCGGAAGGGGATAATAACGAAGTCCCGCCCAACGTTCTCTGCGGATATGTAAGAAACGACCAGGGCAACCCTATCCCGGGAGTGGAAGTACGTGCAATAAGTCAAGATATGGAACACGAATGTCCTCCTGCAATAACAAACTCGGATGGATGGTATTACATCACAACTGACGTATTTGACTGGTACGAAATCTATTACAATCCCCCGGGGGAACTTGGCTATCTTAGCAATCAAACCCAGAGCTATCCCGGTAACCGTATAGATGTTATAATGGACAGAATCCTGCCGACAGGTTTTGCGGGTATAGTGTATGACCAGTTGAATACTCCTGTAAGTGGAGTAAACATTTATCTCTACGACGATGCAATGATGGACTGGCAGTATATCACTGCTACAGATGAAAACGGTGCGTACAGGATAGAACACAGCCCCGGGTACTATACTTACAACTTCATTCCACCGGACGGGTCGAGCCTGATGTCAACAGAACTTGGGATAGAAATTCAGCAGAACGTGATACAAGAGAAAAACATTAAACTGACGTACACAAGTTCTGTCAGTGGCGTAGTAAAGGACGAACAAAACAACTTAATATCCCAGGCACGCGTCCTTGCCGAAAGTTATGATTTTTATACAGAAACTACTACTGACGAAAACGGCATGTACACCATCCAGGGATTGCCGACAAGCAAAATATTTTCAATTACCGCGCATCCGCCGGAGGAAATACTGGACTTAAGCTCAACTACGATAAACGGTATCCGCATTTACCCCAAACAACAATCTACGTTAGACATAATCCTGCCTTTGGGTGGTACTATAACGGGAACTGTGAAGGACAAAGATAACCTGCCATTATCTGCAATAGTAACATTTAGGGGTGTTGATGAGTGGGGCAGTATATGGACCAACCCATCGGATGGCAGTTATTGTTTCCATAGGTTACGCGCAGGGACTTATAAAATAGTAGTGTCAATCATTATAGTAGATCCCGGAGATGAGTTTAATGATCCGTATGAACAGGAAAAAGATATTGCTACAGTGAATAATGTTGTAGTAAACAAAGGCGAGACTACTACTACAAACATTGTTATCGGCCAGACGAACGATGCGGGAACATTGACCGGCAAACTGGTGGGCCCCGACGGGCAGGGTACTGCTGCACATTTGGTAGTCAGCGGTACTGAAGGCAGTGTTGAAACAGATATATCGTCATCCGGCGAGTTTACCATAAACGATATCCTTGAAGGCACGTACGACTTGTACTGTGAACCTGTGAGTTTAGGCAAAAAAGCTGTTGCAGGAATACAGATAACCAGCCACCAAACTACAGATATTGGAACAATAGGAGTTACGGAAGGCGGAACAATCACAGGCAGTGTTAAATACGAAACCGGCGAGACTTATACAGACTGGTCATTGGTAGAACTTGAAAAAATAGGTACCCAGGAAATAGGCGACCCAATGGGTATGGGTGAAGGCTCGTTGACGTATACGTTTGAAAATGTAAGTGCCGGCGAATATTTGCTGGTAGCACATCTTTATGACAATACTTCGCTTGCCCCTGACCGGAAAACAGTCCAGGTAATACCCGGCCAGACAACAACCTGTGACCTAATTTTAAGCACTCCTGGTAAAATTGCGGGTACGATTAGAGATATTGACGGTTATACAGTAGCATATGCGGACATAATCGCGCATCCCGGCGATATCGGCGCTATGTCAGACGAGAATGGACACTACGAAATCTTCGGTTTGAAGGAAGGCGTGTATGAACTTAAATGTACCCCGTTTTATAGTTGGGCACTTGAAACCCGCATAATCGGCGGCGTACGTGTTACTAAAGGCGAAACCACAATTCAGGACTTTTTGGTAGGCAAAACGGGCGTCCAGGCGCCGGAAACATCGTTAGAAGTAGTTGGCGGGACACAAACAGTAATCAACGGCAACTATTATGCTTCAATTGATACCCAGTTTAAACTTGTAGCAAAAGATAATATCGGGGTAATGTTTACGGAATACGCGGTAGATAACGCGCCGTTCCAGGAGTATACAGTTGATACTTTGTTTGGTTTATCAGAAGGAAAACATATAATATCGTTCCACAGTAAAAACACATCCGGTTGCTGGGAGACAGTGAAGTCCCATGCAGTATTTATTGATGCAACAGGCCCGGTTTCAAGGCCGGTAGTAAAAATAGACAGCCATGAGGTTGGCCTAACATCCCCCGCGCAGGTACTTATAGGTGTTCCTGTTACGATAATAATGGAAGACATAACAGTAAACCAATCTGCGGTAGGCGCAGCAAAAATAGAAATCAATGTCAACAACAGCAGTTGGCATGAGATAGAAAACAGTATTTCGTTCAACCAGCCCGGTGCGTACGATTTTAAATATCGCGCTGTCGACCTTTTAGGCAATACAGGCGCTGAGGGCAGTATAACATTGTATATTGAACGCAAACAGGGTTTGTATGTAGCGGAATACCGCAGCAGGGATAACGTGGGTAACCTTGAACCCTCAAAGTTTTTTGTTACCTACCTGGATATCTCTCCTCCTGTATGTAATTTAGACATTGGGCAGCCGCAATATATAACACCGGATTCCGGTATAAGATGGATTACGTCAACTACGCCGTTGACGTTAGCAGTAACTGACGGTATCGGCTGCGGTGTTGCGCAAGTGATAATTAAAGTTGACGGCAACGATATTATTCCTGAAGGCGGTGCAGTACAGGAACTTTATGAATTCACTGTATCATCCAGCAGCGACGGCGTACATACGGTAGAGTATTATGCTATAGACCACCTTGGCAATGAATCGCAGCATATAGTACTGACCGTGTATTTAGACAATACCGGCCCCGGTACAGCGACCGTCCCTGTATATTCAGATATAACTGTAAACAGTATGATTGTCCATGCGTCTATGGATGACGGTTATGGCGTCGGGATAGACACGGTATCCGGGTATTCTTTTGTATGTAACGTTGACACGTACACCCGCGCGTGGGGCGATAATTACATAACCTGTAACAACATGCAGGAAAACACGAAGTACGAGTTCCAAAGCATAGCCCGCGATTGGTTAGGCAACCAATCAAGCAGTACGTGGACCTCAAAATATACGCTGTTAAGTACGCCAAAAGAAACCGATTTTGTTGTTACTGCAACAACGAATAATCAACTGAACCTGACAATAACACCTCCGCAAAACTGTAGTTTGGGCCAGACCGGCTGCGAGTTTGTCAACGTAGGCGGTTCTACGGTATCGCTTGTGGGAACCTATGTATATACGCATACAAGCCTTTTGGGAAACACGGAGTACGGCTACAAAGCCAGGTACTACAACGGGGACGGAGTCCCGACAGAATATACTGAAATAAAATCCAAATATACCCTGTGCGATAACCCTATAAGCATGGATATGGTAGCCGTCTCGACTTCGGAATTAAGCCTATCGCTGCCAAAGTTCCAAAATGATACCGCCGGGCAGTCGGGCTACAGGTTCGTCTGTACTTCCAGCGGGACAAGTTCTGACTGGCAGGTGTCCAACAATTACGCCGCTACTGGCTTCGCGGCGAATACGCCTTATAAATACACCGGATATTACCGCAATTACGACGGCGTAGAAACAAGCGGGATAGAATGCTTGAGATATACGTTATCCCTGCCTCCGTTGGCGGCAAGCGACAAACCTGAGGGGACATACTGTTCTACCGGTAGTATTGTATTTACCAACCTCCGCGGGTTCGGCTCAGGCGGCATAGAATATTATGGCATTGTTTGGGACGGAAACAATACGCATGAATGGGTTGGTACAGAATACAAATGGCCCTCCGGCGCGCTTGACTACCAGCTCACCAGCGATGGTAAATGGTACTTGCACTTGAATAGTTTTAACGGTGACGGCCTGTCAAACGGGACTACGGATTACGGCCCGTATTACGTAGATGCCACGTTACCCGTAAGCGAGTTGGCGATAGGCTTGCCAAGATACAACGAGTATATAAACACATCAACCCTGTGGACAATAACTGCGAACGATCCGGTAGTGAACGAAGTTGCGTCGGGAATAAAGCAGGTACAATACCGGTTGAACAACGGTATCTGGCAGGACTACACAGCTTCGTACAATTTAACAGGCACTGACGGGGAATACACGTTTGAATACCGCAGTGTTGACAACGCAGGCAACACAGAACTCATAAAATCTTCAACAGTAAAACTGGACAACATTCCGCCCGTAACAACTGCCGGGTACGACAACCAGTGGCATAAGCAGGACTTTGCGTTCCCGTTGGTTGCGGTGGACACATACTCAGGAGTCTCGCAGTCCTACTACTGCCTTAACGCTGGTCCGGTAAGTACCGGTACTTGTGTAACTGTAACGCAGGAACACGAGAATAACACGCTGGAATACTGGAGTGTAGACAACCTGGGCAACACTGAACCCCATAGGACGCTTACCGGCATAAAACTTGACAAAACCTCGCCGGTGGTAAACATACAAACCCCGTTGCCGAACGCCAAAGTATCCGGTATAGTCAGTATTGTAGCGCAGGTGGTAGACAACCTGGCAATCGCGAAACTTGAGTTCTACATCAATGACAAACTGTATTACACAATAAACAACCCTGCGGTACAGCCGGTAGGGTCGGTAGGATGCACGCAAACCTGTACATGGGACTCGTTGTGTGAAATTGACGGCCCGGCTGTAGTTATGGTGAAAGCGTATGATAAAGCCGGGAATACTACTGCTTCAACCGTAAACGCGGTATTAAACAACCACGTGTTGGCAATCCGCAATTTCGGTGTTGTGCCAAAAGTGTTTAATCCGTCTTTAGGGCAGCAAACGGCAATATATTATGAACTTACAGAACCATGCCGCAGCGTAAATGTAATGATAAACGGTACCGCAATTATACAAAACCATGCACAATCCGGTGGTTTACACAAAATTGATTGGGCCGGCAAAGATACCGCCGGGCAGTGTTTGCCAAACGGCAAGTATGAAATAGTGATTACAGCAGAAAGTTATTGTCCGGATGAACCGGTTGTAGAAGAACGTAAACCAAACGCGGTTGAGATTAATTGTGATATACCCCTCTTAAACGTTTGGGATGACAGCCCGTTGGATCGTAGTAAAGGAGAGAACAGTGTTACAATAAGTTATAGCGTATTATTGCCGTCGGGTACGGCTACTATGATGAATATACGAGTTATGGATAGCGAGCACAACATAATTTGGCATGACAAAGTTGACGGGATTTGTGCCGGTACTACTTACTATTACATTTGGTACGGTAACGACATCAGCAGCACTGCGGTTCGTGAAGGAGTATACCGTTATGAAATGATAGCCGGTGAAGGGACAAACAAAACTGCTCCCGCAACCGGTACGATTATGGTTGTTGACCAGAATATATCATGTGTGAGCAGTAATGACACAATGTTAAAACTGTATTACCCCGGCGTTCCGATAGTTACGATTTCGTCAACGGATATAACCACCCCGCAAGTCGAGCATGCGTTGTATATGCTAAGGGCTTATGGCAACCAGTATTTAGAAAGCGAAATTTACGATATTCAGCCGGACGGTACAGTTTTTACAATACCGGCGACAATTATATTCAAGTATAACCCGGATTATTACGGTTATAAGATGCGAATATGCAAATTTAACGTACAGGCAAACTCGTGGGAAGAAATACCGCATCAGTACGTTGATATAACAAACCATCAAATAGTTGCGGAAATAATGTCGTTGTCGTTATATGCAATATTAACATGTTACGACGACGATCCGCCGCAGGTAATAGGCAGCTATTGTATGCCAACTATTTTTTCACCAAATAATGATGGGATTACTGATACCGTAACGATAAACTATACATTGAGTGACAATTATTCCGCGTACATCCCGAAACTCAGTATCTCAATATACGATTCTTCCGACAACCTTATACGCACGTTGGCAGATAATGTGAAACGCGAACTGGGCACAAACACCGAGTTATGGGACGGGAAAGACAACAGCGGCGCCGTGGTTCCCACGGGCATATACACCTACATAATCACTGCTGTGGACAAAAGCGGGAACGTATCACAACCGCAAACCGGGATTATTAAAATAGACCTCACCCCGCCGGTAAGCGTTGCCGTGCCGGGCACGCCGAGCTATACTTCCGGTACCCGGGTATTTGTCACAAGCACAACGTTGGTATCAATAACAGCGGAGGACACGGTTGTAAACAACGTAGCGTCCGGCGTTAAGGAAACATGGTACACCATTACAAACTCCACTGAATACGCGAAATACGAAACCCCGTTGTCGTTTACCACCGAAGGAGAGGTTGTATTGCGGTACTATTCAATCGACAACGTAGGGAACGTAGAAACCCTTAAATCCGGCAATATCACAGTAGACACCACCCCGCCGGTAACGCAGGCAGGGTATTCTGGTACGGCAATATACACCCTTCTTGGTCAAACCGTTATTGGTACGGATGTAGAAGTTGTGTTGACAAGTACCGACACGTTATCGGGCGTTGCAACCACGTATTACTCCATAGACTCCAATGCGTATGAACGGTATACAACCAATATTTCGTTACCCGAAGGAACGCATACCATAAAATGGTACAGCATAGACAACGTAACGATCCCGGAACCCGTTAACCAGCGAACCATTACAGTCCTGAACTTTACAACCACCGCGTTGACATGTTCCGGCAACGTAAAACTCAACGGTTCCAGCGGAGTAACAGGTACGGTCCGCACCGGCAACGAACTAACCCTTACCGGCACAAGCGCGGTTGCCGGCGATGTAACAGCGCGAAGTGTTAACCAAGTGGGAAAGAACACGAGTATCACGGGTACGGTAACGCTGTCCACGGTTCCGGTGAACACCACAACGCTTAACCTCGCTGCGGTATACCCTGTGATACAACAAACCAACGATAATGCCAACCTCGGCCTCACCGCCAAAGGATTGAACCCCGTAGACAAAACCGGCACGTTAGTAATTACCACAGGCGACAAACTGACGCTTACATCGGGTACGTACTTTTTCACAGGCATAAAACTTACGGGCACTGCCATACTGGAGATAGGCAACACGTCCGGTAACGTTGGCATCTTCGTCGCAGGCAAAGTTGCGGTGGACACAACCGCAAAACTTAACCCTGGCAACACCAGTGCCGCAGTGGTACTGTACTGCTACGACCCTGACGGGAAGTCGAACAAACTCTCAGTCAACGGTACAAGCTCAATCACCGGGACCATTTACGCTCCGCAATACGACATCTCGCTTGACGGGGAAAGCGTTATTACCGGTAACATTTGCGCCGCAACCGTTGTTCTCAACGGCAAGTCTAAGGTTGTGTTGCCAATAGTTTCACAACCCAGCGCGAATGCCAGTATTTCCGGCAACAACATGTCAGTTGCGTCGTTAGAAGCCGAGATTGCGAACATAAACTTTAAACCCAACGAAAAACTTATTACACCCAACCATGACGGGCGGAACGACACCGCCGTGTTTGGCGGCCTTTTCCGGTACCTCAATATACGGCTAGCGCAGGGACGCGAAGAAACTGTGGACGTAACAATCTGTGACCTCTCGGGTAGAGTGGTACGGCGTATATCCAATCCATCCGGCTGGGACGGTACTGACGACAACGGCACGCCCGTCGCTAACGGCGTATATATTTACCAGTTCCGCGCAAACGGCAAGATGGTCACCGGCAGTGTTGTAGTAGCGAAGTAAATAATAGAGTTTCGTTGAGCGCAAGGTTTTAGTTAATCTTGTAAATGTAACAAAAGTTAAGAAGAAAGGGAAAGTATACTGCTCCCATATAAGATTATAGCAGAAATTGGTAGAATAAAGCCTCTGGAAAATGGAGGCAAAAAAGTATGGGGTATCGTAAATGGGACAGCGAA